>NZ_CAWUDP010000024.1:0-115269 GCF_963920835.1 Scytonema sp. PCC 10023 | reverse complement strand
CTGGTCAGATTAAGGCTTTTTTCAAGCCCCCGCCTTTAGGCGTGGGGTTTCTGACGACAATGCACTTATATAGATTCAATGACCCTAAGAATCTCTTCATTAGTAGCCGGACCATTATTATCAATAATCGCATCCCATTTGTGGTTAATGCTTGCTGCTATCTTATTGTATTCTTCTATTTTCTCATCTGATACTGGTATGTGATCTGAGTTGTCTCTATTTCTCACTCTTCTCAAACATTCTTTTAAATCAGCAGACACCTTTATCAGTTTTACTTCGTATTTATTTCGTAATGATGAATGCAGCCGATTGAATCCTTCTCCTGCCCCTAAACTTTCAATCATTACCTTACTATGCTGCTGAAACTCCTTCTCAATTTCCTTCTCAACTCTTTCCCAACCATCCTCACCAGGCGCTAATTTCAGCCATATCGGTTCTACTCTTAAAAACTTTATGTTTGTATTTTTATTTACTTGACTTCCAATATATGTTTTTCCTGCTCCTTTTGGACCAATTAATATGTAGAGTATTTTCCTCATCTTCTTATTACCTCTAAAGACTTCTTTCGATCACTCCATTTACAATGCCTCGATCAACTTGTTAGCTTGTTGGTAGGAAACAAAGTTCATAGCGCAAGAATCAAACGAAGGCCATCTTCAACAAGCAAGCCTCAGGTAGCGCCTCAACCTGGAGCCGAAGCCGCCTAACATTCCGAGTCAGCGGCTGCGAGCAACCTTTGCAACTATGCCAGGGACTGAAGGAATTCCCTTAAACTGGGGTTGTTCTACCGCAAAAATACATAGAGTGATGCGTTTTTTTTGTAAAAAATACTTTTTACTTAGAATGCTCCAGTCTCCAACATACCTGTTATTACGTTGAAAAAGCGTTTTCCAAAAATAGCTGACAGGACTCCACAAATCAAGGATACTAATACAAAAAAATTGATAGTTGCATTATTCCACGTCCAATCGTCTAATGCACCGGAAGAGAACAGATGAAGCAAAACTGGAATTAAACCAAGTACAGCCCCAATCACGAAACGACGTATTATGCCAATTAGAACCTGTTTTTGAGAATTCTTATCTTCAGGTGTCATGCTGGAAAATTCTCCTTGATCGACTAGCTCAGATACAACCACTATGTAACACTTTTGTTAGCTCTATCCCCTGAACTACACCACAAAAATAAATTCATTTTAGACGGTGAATCGTTCGGCAAGCATTTCCAAGCATCCCATTAACCCATTAGGACTGACCGCATTTTTTCAACAGGTCTGGTCTTAACCGCCCCACTCACACAAAATTGTCGGTGCCTGCTACTCGTACTGTGCAACTTCAACCTTGGCTCTCTAAGCTTCGCAGGTACTCTTCGTATTCAATCTTGAATTCAAGTGCATTTTTGAAGTCGGCACAACGGTGCGACAGCGCCTCTACAACAGCTTCCTTGCTTGTTTCTGTTAAAGCAATGATCTGGGGCTTTTGGGGAACGCGAAACTGAGTGTGGTCGTGAAACGTAATTGTGACAATGGTTCCGAGTAACTCTCCTTCTGTTGACTCAATGGTGCTCCACATCCAACGCTGTTGATCAGTTTCTTCTTTGGTACCCCATTCTCTTGAGATATTGAAATCGCCAGGGAATCTGGGCTTGGGGCGCAATCCAGCTTCTTTTAGCTGCTTGTGAACAGGTAGAAACAGCCAGCCTAGATACATTCCGTACGCCATATCACCCGCTCTGTTGAATACGTCTACCAACTTATCAATATTCTTCTGAATTAGAGTTTGCCAGTTTGCAGCTATATGAGTGTCAATGTATTGAGCGATCGCAAAAATATCGCTGTTCTTGTTTTCCGAAAGAAATTCCTTTAATAATTCCATCGAAAGCGATTTCCCGATTGTGTCGCCTTGTATTGTGGCGCATAACGGATGCGAGAGGATTGTAAAAAATTGACCTCAATTGGGCAGCACAATATGGCACGGATGCAAGCCCCGTTGTTCAAGATAGGCTGTGGGAGTACAACCAGCAAACGTACGGAAGTCGTGAATGAAGTGCGCTTGGTCGAAGTAGCCGCACGTTAAAGCGACATCCATCCAATCGACGTGTTCTTTTCCAGCCAAGAGGTAAAGCACTTGCCGCAAGCGCTGAACGCGACAAAACAGCTTGGGCGTCAACCCCACTTCATCG
Organism: Scytonema sp. PCC 10023; assembly: GCF_963920835.1. Classification (NCBI taxonomy): domain Bacteria; kingdom Bacillati; phylum Cyanobacteriota; class Cyanophyceae; order Nostocales; family Scytonemataceae; genus Scytonema; species Scytonema sp. PCC 10023. The sequence goes on along the minus strand of NZ_CAWUDP010000024.1, from coordinate 113,088 downwards.
CGGAATAGTTGGCTGAAATGGCGCGCGCTGAAACCGATTTGATCCGTCACTGCGCGGACTGTGGGCATGGGTAATCGCTGAAACTGGCGTAACGCGAAATCAACAGCAGGATGTCGTTCGGGCGGCTGCGCCATCAGAGTCAGGAGGAAATGCTCCAAAACGAGGAAGCGAGTTTCTAAGGTTCGAGCTTCGAGTAGGCGATAGCGAAGCGCTGCTGCATCCGGCAGATCGCGGAGTTCTCCGGCGCGACGATTCCACAATTCATCCAGCGATACAATCTGATTATGCAATTCTCCGGCAGCAAGCGCAAAGAACGGGGTAGTGCCGCCCGGCTTGAAATGCATGCCCATGACACAGACTTGGCTATCGTTGTCGATGATGAAGTTTTCAGAATGGACTCCACATATCCTAATGCCGCGTGTGCTGCCACACCGTGCCCGACTGTGCGGATCAAACAGAGGGATCTCGTCCTTGCGTAGGTTGATGACTAACTCCATCGAACCAATCGGCAGCAAGCGTACCTGTGCCTTCGGCAGGTTGTCACCCTCGCTAGACCACAAAAACGCCACGAACTGTGATAGTGGCGAGCGAGGGATATAAGTGTGGTAAATCATAGAGCGATCGCAACAAATACTCAAGTGTAAAATACTCGTTTCCAATATCTGCAAATTCCAGCTTTGCCCCTGTGTTTGCGGATTTGATAGTTACTTTGGACATCGCATTTCATGCATTAAACAAAAACGGCGATCGCTCCTTAAGCTCAACTCCAACGATTTGTTAGCTTGCGCAGCGATCGCCACTGCTCTCTATGTAACGACGCAAAACCAAGTTGATGAGAGTTTTGTACTCTGCACCTTGAGACTGAAACCATGCCATGACATCCAGGTCTAACTGAATTAAGCTTTGCGCCTGCGTAGGCGGGATTCGCAACGTAGCCTTCTCAAAAAACTCCTCGGTCAAAGGCGGAATGTCAGAGTAATTAATCTTTTCATCTGTCATTGCCTCTAGTGCTGCCCAATTAGTACGTGAGGTAATGGAGTTTGCATCTCAATTGATAGTGTAAACTTCCGTTGCGCGCGCAAACGCTTGTTATGCTGCATGGGTACGGATTAACTCGGCAATTTCAGCAGCTATCTCGTTCACTGTATGCGTAGCTGTGCTTCGAGCAACCTTATCCGCTAGCGACGGGCTATAATCTTGAACCTCTTGCTTTGAAATATTATGCCAAATTGGAAGTAGTATCTGCTCTCCACTCACAGTTCGCGTGACAATGCCATCAAGTTCATAATTTGTCCAGCCCTTACTAATGAATGCGTGGGAAAGAACAACCAGCCCAACGCGACTCTTAGCGAGTCCACGGTCAATCTTACGCCGCAAGCTGTCACCGATCCGCAGTTCAAATTCGTCGTACCAAACTCGAAGATTTTCAGAGACTAAAGCAGCAGCGAGAGGTCTCACAACGTAATCCTTATCTTCGGAGGCGTGGGATATAAAAACATCGTACTCCTTCACTCTATCAGGACTATTAGCGGGAGGCTCATCTTGAACCAAGCTAGGTACAGAAGACAGCGGAGCCTCGCGTAGTTCTGCTAGTGGACCTGGCAGAATGCGGGCAGATGCTCGAACCGAGCCTTGCAAACCTTGCATATCCACTGCGATATGCCAGTGACCGGAATGCGGAATTTGCAGTCGAACAGGAGATTGTCTGGCAAGACCACCATAGTACCGATGTTGCCTGCCGTTCTTATAGCTTCCGAAGTTAGAACTATCGAGTAACTGGACATTTGCTGCGCTACCTGAAAGGGTCACCTCAACGATTTCACCGCTCTTCCGATAACCCAAGTTATGATGAACAAATTGCATATTTTCTAGTTAACTTTAATTCGAGCAGTCTAACTAGCTATTAGACAGAAATTTTTTGGATACGCACTTTACTAAGAGAGACTGAATCAGGATTGTAAGCGTTTGCCTTCATGTATAGACAGAATTTTTCTAAAAAATATCCACTTAGATATATTATACAAAATCTTTAAGTATATTTACTTTGATGAGAGTAAATTTATGGATAATTGCTAACAATATCCGACCACTGCACTTTTTTCTGTTTTTCCCGATGGTAAGAAAAGAAGTATTCTGGAGTTTGATAAGTACAATAAGGAGCGATGCCAACGCTTAAACCAGCAGTCTGGTGCAGCGCAGTTTTGGTCTACTGACGCATTTACGGAAACAAACCTAAACGAATCCATAACTGTCGTGCTGCTACTTGAGAAGGGCTGTTTATCTCCAAATACTCTACAGTGACTTTTCCAATTGAAGTGATGCCCGTAACCGTACCAGACTCAACATTGGCTTGGAAATGCTCATCCCATCGGTCTTGTCTTGGATGAAAGAAACGAGCTTCAGTATTTGAATCAGGTTCGATACCACTGATGCGAGTTCCTTTACGGAGATTACATGAGCGACATGCAAGGGCTAAATTGGACTCATCATCTGCACCTTGTTTAGAGAGCGGGATAATGTGTTCGACCTCGAAGGGAAAGTTGAATACCAGTTCAGGTGCATGACAGTACTCACAACGATGATTGGCTCGTTCTGCAACCACAGCGTAATAAGGGTTCATTGACTCAATTGCTGCATCAATGCGGCTGTCCGGGCTGTTGCAGCTCTTAGTTCAGTCTCAACAAGATTATCTAGCTCTGCTTGTTGCTCTGGCGGCAATGCTTGTCCTTGATCTCGTGCTGTCCGCCATAAACTCATCAACTCCGATAACCGTTTTTGTTGATCTTGACTAAAGAACGGATCAGGACGAAAGCTTTGAATAACAAGCAGCGCACTGAACTCAGTTTCACCTAACTGAGCCGTCAACGCATCTAGCGCTTGCCCCGCTGTTTTGCCAACCGATTGCTTGTCACCTGCAATAGCGCGATAAGACTTTTCACCGTTTGGATTAGATATTGGCAAAATAGCTACTGTAGTCATAAAACCTCGTGGGAAGTGTGGGAACTCAGGGTCTTTAGACCTGAGAGGAAACACGACTCAAGCGGCTTTAGTCGCCTTGCTCCATTACCGCCTTGGGGTTACTTGAATCGGTGTACTTTTGTAATGTACTTTCGATGGGACAATTACCATCTCAATTCGTTCACCCTGTACGCATAACGGTTTTGCTCTGTAGAGCCTTCCCAAAAGGGAGTAAAGTTAGCCGAGACTTTGTTATTGGTCGGCACTTATCAAAGACACTGGCTTAACCCAATAAACCTGTTTAATCCTTGATTTCTAGAGCTACAGACTGGCGAAAGCATCCGTAGGTAGGAACTTAAACACTTACCAATAACGTAGTACTCAAAGTACTAAGTCGGGTCAACTGTGGTCGAGTCTTAGGCGCTTAAGCCCAGTGTCTTTAGACCTGGGTCGTTGACTCTTCCAATTGGAATTCGCTTGCCTCAAATTATAGCCCTAAGCAATATCAATCGTGAACTGAGGTGTGTAGCTTTGATTCAAAATTGATCGCCCCACAGATACCCTGTTACATGAAAGATAGGCGTCTCACTGATAACAATTCCTTAGTTCCAGCCAATCAGAGGTCATTGCTGACAATACCCGACCACTGCACTTTTTTCTGCTTTTCCCTACGGTAAGAAAAGAAATACTCTGGGGTTTGATAAGTACAATAAGGAGCGATCGCTATCTGTTCTGGACTAATTCCCATTTGTTCCATCTGTAAAGCATTCACCCGCCGCACATCTAGCCGCACCCGTCCTGGATTTGGATCTGGGAGTAAGGGTGAATTTGGTAGCTCGTACAATGCAGCTACTATTGCTTTTTCATCACTATGTGGTATAATGCTGTTCCCAACTTCTGCAGCGACTTGCTCGGAGACTTGATAAACCTCACCTGCGATCGCTGGTCCCATTGCAATTCGTAAATCTTGAAGTTTGCTACCTTGTGCTTGCATTCGTTTGATGGCTTGCGGTACTATTTTGAGCGCAGTACCACGCCAACCGGCATGAATTGCTGTCACATGTCCGGTTTTGTGATCAGCAATTAGCACGGGTGTGCAATCAGCGGTAGCTACCCATAATGCTTGTAGAGGCTGGTCGGATACTAACCCATCTCCTGATACCAAGGCATAATCACCAACGTCCTCGACCTCGTCTCCACCTTCTGTTAACTTACCTGTAATTTCTGTTGGAGTGAGGACGGTATTGCCATGTACCTGTTTTAAGCGATAAACTGATGCCTCAGGATGCAGCACCTTTGTCAGTTCCAAAGGAGAACTAGGCGAAAACTGCTGAGTAAAAAAGCCGTGGTGCCAGGATTCCAGTAGACTGCAGGTCAGATAGGGTAGTCCTTCCCAAGTGCGCCAGTGCCAAGAGTGCATCTTTAACCAAACCTAAAAACAAAAATAAATAGCAGTCAATTCATCCTAACTTGAACGAGTAAATTTAGGTAAACTGTTGTGGGATTGGATCGGCAAAAGTTGGATTGCGCCCTGCGGCGCAAAAATACTTATATACCATTTTCGCTACATCTTTTTGAAACTGTTTCTTCAACCAACCAAATCCTCTGGGACTTACTGGCTCAAGGCGCTGAAACAGGATGTGTCGTCATTGCTACTGAACAGACCGCCGGACGAGGACAATGGGGTCGTCAGTGGATGTCCCAAAATGGGGGATTATATCTTTCGGTGGCAATAGCTCCCCAGCTAAGCGCAACGAACAGCTACCAACTTACGCTGGCGACGGCTTGGGGAATTGCTAAACAATTGCGAAGCTGCGGCGTTCCTGTTGAAATTAAATGGCCCAATGATTTGGTCTTGCAGAGGCGCAAACTATGCGGTATTTTAACAGAAACCAAAGTGCAGCACTTCCAAATCACCCAAGCAGTGATTGGTGTGGGCATGAATTGGGCAAACCCAGTACCGGAAACTGGAATAAATCTGGCAATGTGGCAAGCAAATCAGCACATTAAATGCATCCCATCTTTAGAAATGCTGATTCTTGAAGTGTTAATTGGAATAGAATCTGGTATACAGTGCCTGTTTGAAGAAGGAGCCAATATATTAATATCCCGCTATCTAGAGTTGCTAACAAACATGGGTGATAGAGTCTACATCAATGAGACTGTAGGCACTGTAGTTGGTGTGACAAATACTGGGGAGCTTCGGGTTTGCATGGAAACAACAGAACTTAAATCAGTAAAAACACCAGAAATTTACCTTCAGCCCGGTACAATCAGTTTGGGTTACTTTCATTCATCTGATTAAGGAAGAACTTTACATTGGATAATGGTTTCGTAGTCAGCGCTTCAGCACTTACTACAAGCAAATCCCCCATCCAAAATCTAAAATTAACTGACAAATTACTGAGTTAATTTCTTTAAGCTAAATCCACACACAACACCAGAGAAACAATGACGCAGCGCAATCACTCGACCGAGAACCGTTTGCATCAATTGTGGCACCGATGCCTATCAACAAGACGCTTTGCGTCTACGCTCCCAGCACAAAGCCTGTCTTGGCTTGGCACTATCAGTATGCTCACAAATGGTGGCTTGGTGTTTGCTCAAACCGAATCAGCAATAGACAACATCGTTCCCACTGCTGAAAGCTCGCAACCAGCCCCATCTGCAAATCCAGTTAAAAAATATTCTGGAGAACAGAACAATAGCACTTCCGGTTCAGAAGCGGTTCGATCACAACCAGAATTTTCTCAACGCCGCGCTAGACTGAGACAGAGACTATCCAAGTCAAAAGCGTCGAGTCCTGCGGTAGTTATCAGAAATTCCAGATACCAGGCAGAAAGTTCCAGCCCTGCGGTAGTGATCAGAAAATCAAAACGTCAAGCAGAAGATTCACAACCAGAGGTAGTGATTAGAAAATCAAAACCTCAGGTAGCAGTTTCTGTGCGTACTGAAAGTGTGAGAAAGTTAAGAGCAAGGTTAGGGAAAAAACCTCAAGTAGAGGATTCGCAGCCAAATGCAACTGTAAGAGAAGAAAAACCTCAACAAGAGGTTTCCCAAAAGAACTACCCCGCTGCTCCTTCTGCTGACTCCACCAGCAAAGATTACAATAATTCCTACATTGACCCCACTGATTATCAAGTAGGCGTGACCAATAAGTATGAACCACCCAATTCTGTGGTGATCACACAACGATCTAGTACTTGTAGAAGATTAGTGGGGCAAAATGTTCCCAACAGCATTTGTGCTAAGCTTCGATATCAAAATCAGCGTGTAGCAGATTCCAATACTGAATCAGCCGAAAAGAAAGCGCCTAGTTGGATTAGAAGAAGCAAACCTACCACATTAGCAACTGTACCGCCAGTTAGACGTGTGAAGAGTGAAAGAAACTCTTTGATGCGTCCCACTCGTGGTATTGGTTCTGGTGTTTTAACAAGTAGTCTCAGGCGTCACACTTCTGAAGAGGCTTCTGGTAGTGTGACTAAAACTACATTCCGCCCGAATCGATTTATCCCCAACTTCAACCAAACCACAACAGTCAGTTCTGTGCCGATTGCACCAGCAGCAGGTGGTTTATCAGCGCCAATGACCGCTGATAATGTTGCTCCTCGTCCCAGTAATCTCACTTACGACATCCCACTGGCAGCAGTATTGCCGCAAATCAACTACAATGGCGTCTACGGTGGTAGACTCGCTTATGGTGGTACTGGATTGATGTATCCCCTTTCTGCCCCCTCTCCAATTACTTCTTTGTTTGGTTGGCGAGCTCATCCGATAACAGGCGATCGCCGTTTCCACTCGGGTACAGATATCGGTGCGGCAATGGGAACCCCTGTTTTAGCTGCCTACTCTGGTAAAGTAGAGAGTGCTGACTGGTTGGGCGGCTATGGTATGACGGTGATACTTAACCACAGCAACGCGCAACAAACTCTTTACGGTCATATGTCAGAAATTTTTGTTCAACCCGGTCAGGTGGTGTCCAAGGGAACCGTTATCGGCCGAGTTGGTAGCACTGGTAACTCCACAGGTCCCCACTTGCACTTTGAGGTGCGCCAACTGACACCAGAAGGGTGGGTTGCTACTGACCCAAGTACTCAATTAGAGTACGCCCTCGGTCAATTAATTCAATCCTTGAATACTACAGCTCAAACTCCTCAGCAATCAGGCAGCTAGAAAAGTCGAGGGAGGGAGTGAGGGAGCGAGAGAGTGAGGGAGATGAGGAGCCAGCGCCCTTCGGGTATGCCTTCGGCACACCTTCGGTGAACGCAGTCGCCTGCGGAGGGAGACCCTCCTGCAGCGCTGGCTCACCGTGCGGGGGTTCCCCCCGTTGAGGCGACTGGCGTGGAGATGAGGGAGATAAGGGCAATAAAGTATTGCCTTACCCTGCTTCCTCTACTCCCCCAACTTCCCGAACTTTTTGAGCGTAGTGAGTTTGTAAAAGCGCCAAACAAAAACCCCTGCTGCGATCGCCACTCCAATCGACTGTCCTATCCACAATCCAACACCCCCAAGACCAAGGTGAAATCCCAAAAAGTAGCCAGTAGTCAACCCAATTGCTGGGAATGAGCCAGTTTCACTTCAGCCGACTCTTTAAGCAATCAATGGGAGTCACCCCTCACGAATATGTACTTCAGCAACGGGTCGAACGAGCGAAGAAGTTACTCAAAGAAACAAAATTATCGGTAATGGAAGTTGCTTTCTTGTGCGGCTTCAGCAGTCATAGCCATCTAGGTAAATGGTTTCGGCAGTATATAGGAATGACTCCTAAAGCTTACCGAGCCAACTAAAACTGACTCATGTAAGTAGTACTAATGTACAAAAAGTGAGAAAATACTAGAAAAGTACAAAAAATCTTGGTAGTGAAAGTGTTGATTGTTTACAAGTAACCATGTTCAACCAAAAACGTAGGTGAAATGTCATTTGGAATTGTGTCTGTGGCTTGTGTAAGTTCTTGATTGCCAGAAACCATGAATTTTTCCACGTATTTGCCGAGAATATCCCCCTCTAAATTCACCCAACCGCCCGGGCTTAAGTACTGGAGATTGGTTTGGGCATAAGTGAGGGGAATCACTGCTACCATAAACTGCGAGAGTTCTGGCTGATAGTCGGCGACTGTGAGGCTGATGCCATTGATGGCAATACTGCCTTTGGGAACAATATAACGGGCGATCGCTTTTGGCGCTGTAAACGTCATTTCCCAAGACGTTGCTGTAGCGTGTGCTGAAACCAGTTCACCTATACCATCCACATGCCCCATGACAAAATGACCGCCTACTTTACCCCCTACCCGCAGCGATGCTTCCAAGTTAACGTACCTTTGTTGTGTTTCCTCTTGTCCTAACGTTGTGCGGCGCAGGGTTTCTGGTGAAGCCGTAGCGATAAATCCATCTTTTAAAATTTTTTCTACCGTTAGGCAGATGCCATCGACTGCTATGCTGTCGCCTGTCGCCAAATCTTGCATAATGACATTAGATGACTCACTCACACAAGTAATTTGCCAAGAATCCCCCCCTAGGGGTCTTACGGTTCCTAATGCTTGGATTATTCCTGTAAACACGGCTTTTTTGCAAAACTAACTCTATTTATTACCTATTTTTGCCTAAAAGCACCTCGTAATTCTCTCAAAATTTTTGCTCAGGCGAGTATAATTTCAAACAAAACATTATGTCAAAATCTCAAAACATTTACATCTGTTACTAAGCTACTTGGGAAAGTAGATTATTGTCGAATTAGACTTGTTTGACTTACTCTGGTGTTCACATCCATTTAGGAGTTTAATAGAAGCAATTATAGAGAATGAAGAGTTATGTTTATTTTTGCCCCAACATGGCTTGTTCAAAAGTACGATTTGTTACATACTACCCTAGCGCTCAAAGGATTTTAGAGGCTTAGCCAATGCTTGAAATGAAAGTCGCTGGCATAGCATTAGATGCCATAACCCGCAGCCCGATTGTCCTCTTAAAGGACGCTTCAGACCGTCGTGCGTTACCAATTTATATCGGTCAGGAGCAAGCGAGGGCAATCATGGGCGCACTGGAGAACCAAAAGCCTCCTAGACCCTTAACCCATGACCTGATTGTGAATATTCTAGAGGCATGGAACATGACTGTAGAACGGATCATCATTCATTCGTTACAAAAAGATACATTTTATGCTGCTTTGATTATTAAGCAAGGCGATGTCAAGAAAGAAATTGACGCGCGTCCTAGCGATGCGATCGCTATTGCCCTCCGTACAAATACTCCAATCTGGGTTATGGAAGAAGTCATTGCCGATGCTTCTATCCCCGTAGATCGGGATGCTGATGAAGCTGAACAGCAAGCCTTCCGAGAATTTATCTCCAATCTCCGACCAGAGGATTTGATTAAGCGCTTTGGCAGTAGCGAAACATAGATGAGATATAAACGATGAGTTATGAGTGACTTGCTGAAAAACTCCTAACTCCTACTCCCAACTCTAAGTTAAAGATGCAATACCGACGCTTTGGGAAAACGAATCTACGCTTGTCTGTGTTTTCCTTAGGGACAATGCGCTACTTAGCTTCACCCGAAAATGCATGGCACACCATCCACAAAGCTATAGTGCTAGGGATTAATCATGTAGAAACTGCCAGAGGATACGGTAAAAGTGAGGAGTATCTTGGTGAGGCGATGTCTAGCGACAAGCAGCCGCGCGTCTACGCCGTTGGGTTACCAGTTAAGCGTTCTCAAGTTCACATCACCACCAAAATTCCACCCACACCAGATGCTGACACGATGCGTCGGTACATCGATGAATCTCTAGAACGACTTAAGTTGGATTATGTAGACTGCTTGGGGATTCACGGCTTAAACACATGGGAACATCTCGAATGGGTAAAAGCCAAGGGTGGCTGTATGCAGGCAGTGCAGGAAGCTGTTGCCGATGGTAGGGTAAGACACGTTGGTTTTTCTACCCACGCACCACTAGAGATCATTTTAGCGGCAATAGATACAGATTTATTTGAATTTGTCAATCTGCATTATTACTATTTCTTCCAACGCAACGCAGAGGCAATTCAGCAAGCTTTTGAAAAAGATATGGGAGTGTTCATTATTTCTCCTGCTGACAAGGGAGGACGCCTGTATACACCACCCCAAACCTTAAAGGATTTATGTCATCCTTTTTCACCCTTAGAGTTAAATTATCGGTTTTTACTAAGTGACCCTCGAATAACTACTCTCAGCACCGGACCAGCACATCCAGATGAATTAACAGAACCTTTGCGAGTTGCAGACTCTAAACCAGAGTTGACCCCAGAGGAAAGAACTGTTTTTCAACGTCTAGAAGATCACCAAAAGGCTGTGGAAACAGATAAATGTAGCCAGTGCTACGCGTGCTTACCTTGCCCAGAAAATATTAATATTCCAGAAGTATTGCGGCTACGCAATCTTGCCGTAGCATATGATATGACCGACTTTGGACAGTATCGCTACAGAATGTTTGAAAATGCCGGTCATTGGTTCCCAGGAATGAAAGCTAACCGTTGTACAGAATGCGGTGAATGTCTTCCCCGGTGTCCAGAAAATTTAGATATTCCCGCTTTGTTACAAGATGCTCATAATAGGCTCAATGGACCATCGGGACGAAGGTTATGGAGTTAAAGCTAAGGAAATCAACTTCAAAAAGATAATTTGACAGTGCTAGTGACACGTAGAACAGATTCCTGTTGAAATCTTTGCTTATAACTTGCAATCACCTGTTCAATCATATGATTTTTACTTAAGTTATTTTCGTAAATTAGAATAACTAACTTAGTCTTTTCCTTTATCAGTTTGCCATCCTGATTGAGGTACTGTCCGTAAGCATCCATGACAGTTAATCCTTGTTGAAAGCGGGGCGTAATCACACTGTTTAAAAAAATCTGCCACTCAGCATCAGATACCCTTAAACCTCCTGGTTTAGATAAGCCAAAGTACAACTCATCTTTAGTAAGAATCCTTTCAGTTGATTTTGAAGCGGATGTTTGAGGTAACTGGGCGCTTGCAAAATTATTTGTATGAGCAGGTTCGATAAAAAGTAAACCTGCCAGAATAACGCTATTTAAACTTTTTTGCAAAATTCTCATCGAAGTCGTATGGTTGATATTGCCAAGTTATGACTTCACCGTTTAGTTTTAGCGTTCCGAAAAACTGAAGCAATGCGATAATTTACAATATTTACCATCAACAGTGCAAAGAGGAGCATCCGAAGGGAAATCACAATTGCATGAATTTTGGCAAGTAGCAACCGATACTATTAACTCATAGATAACATATAATTAATTTAAGAAAGTGAGCGAAGAAAGAACTCCGCAGCTAGGAACTCAGTAGTCAGCTTGAAGAAAAAGGATGCAAGCCCCTCAAACAAGTTAAAAGTTAAAAATTAAAAGTTAAAACAAATATTAAATTTTTCTTTCTTTTTACTTTTGACTTGGTTCTTTTTACTTGTTCTGGCGTCCTTATTTAAATCCCCGCGCATTTATTTATGGGAATGTATTGTGAGTTCTGTGTTCCTACTCTGCGGTCTTCTTAATAAAACTTTTGCTGATTTCATGCTGATTTCTACAATAATCTCGCCAAAGGCAACGTAAATCCTACTACAACATCTTCACCATTTAAAATTGCTGTAGCTGGATACTGTGTGATTGAACCATCCCGACGATAAACTAAAGCTTGCTGATTTTGACGGTCAATTAACCATCCCAACTTGACACCGTTAGCTATATATTCTTCGATTTTTGCCTTGAGTTTTTCCAAGCTATCGTTTTTAGAACGAATTTCAATAACAAAGTCGGGTGCTAAGTTGATAAACTTGTCTTCTTGCTCATCCCAACCTTCAGGTAAACGTCCTTTAGCCACAAAAGCTGCATCAGGCGATTGCGCGGAGCGCAGTGCCTTCGGCAATCGCACAGCAGTATTTGGTAATCTAAAACCCGTGCTTGAACTGAAAACTTCACCTAAATCCTGACTTTCTACCCAAGTCAGGAGATAAGCTGTTGCTTTTGCTTCTCTATTTCCAGAAATTCCCCCTGTTGGTGGCATAGTTTCTAGAGTTCCATCAGCATTGCGTTCAAACCGAAGTTCTGGGTTTTGCGAACTCATAAGCATAAGTTCTTCATCGGTGACAGTATAGAAAAATTGCACCTGAGCTTTTTTGCTGTTCATGACAATGCCATTGAAAGCTTGATAGACAGTTCAATTTTAGGCTGGAATGACATGACCTCTTTGTCCCTGTACACGCCACCCTAAACCTAAAACGTATCAACATTCTTCATATAACCAAATTCATATCCTGGCATACGCTTTTTACCCCATTCACACATCAAATCGGTAATTGGTCGAACTGATTCGCCCAATGGGGTTAGTGAGTATTCAACCCGAGGTGGTTTCTCTTGATAAACTTCGCGGCGTATCAAACCGTGGATTTCTAGTTCACGCAGTTGTTGCGTCAATATCTTCTGTGATATTCCCGGAATCAATTGCTTCAATTCACTAAAACGTTTCGACTCTTGTCTAAGCCACCACAAGATGACACATTTCCACTTACCACTAATAACTTCTAGGGTGACTTCCACTGGACAATGGTATTTCGCTTCACGCATCCTCACTCGTCCTATTAGTATCCATTTGGTAACTATCAACAGCCTGTGATACCAGATATTAAGTGGTCAGATGGTGACACAAGCAGCATTTCAATCTAAATTACCATGTGGCAAATTTCCAACGCATGCAGCAAATCATGAGTATTTCATGACTTACTGGGCGAGTGAAAGTTAATTTTCTTACTGAAGGGACAAATTTATGGAGCTACAGAACAAGGTCGCCATTATTACCGGTGCTAGTGGAGGAATTGGCGAAGCAGTCGCTAGGGATTTGGATGCAGCAGGCATGAAATTAGTACTTACTGCCCGCTCTCAAGATAAGCTAGAACGACTTGTGTCTAGTTTCAAGAATGCCAAAGCTGTACCAGGTGAAATTACAGATCCGGGTTTACCACAAAAATTGGTAGATACAGCTATCCAAGCATTTGGTCAGCTGGATGTGGTTTTTAGTAATGCGGGTGTGATGACTGTCGGTTCCATTGAAGAAGTGGACATTGAAAAAATCTGTGATATGGTACGCATCAACGTTGAGTCCGTTTACCGAATGGCTTACACCGCACTGCGATACTTCAAACAAACTGGTAGTGGTTTTTTAATCCACACTTCCAGTATTTCTGGTTTAAAAACAGTTCCCAACATAGGCGCTTACTGTGGGACAAAGTTTGCAATTGAAGCATTCACAGATTCGCTGCGGATGGAGCTAGCTGGAACTGGCATTGGTGTTGCTTGTATTGAACCAGGAACAGTGGACACGGGACTATACCAGAGCTGGGATGAGAAGAACAAAGATTTTGTCTTCTCTGGAGGAGCATTACAGCCTGAGGATATTGCACGTTGTGTCCGGTTTATCCTGGAACAACCTGCTCATATGCTAATTCCCCGGCTGCTAGCTGTACCCGCGAGTGAACCAGTATAAATAAAAAATGAAGGATGAAGTTTTTCAAACTTCATCCTTCATTTTTTACGTTTGATGCACAACTGTAGTTGGAATGACTGTTTTCTCTTCGCTAGCGGAACATACTACTTACAGAGCTGTCTTCGTGAATCCGCCAGATGGTTTCCCCAAGCAGATTAGCCACTGACAGCACTACTAACTGTGGAAAGCGTTCGCTTTCTGCGACTGGAATCGTATTTGTGACAATGACTTCCTCAAATACGCCACTTGACAAGCGCTCAATCGCTGGTGGCGAGAACACCGCGTGAGTGGCACAGGCATACACCTGACGAGCTCCTTCCTCACGCAGCAGTTTTGCTCCCGCAGCGATGGTACCGCCAGTGTCTATGATGTCATCCACCAGCACTGCCGTTTTGTCCTTGACATCACCGATGACATTTAACACTTCAGCAACGTTGTGAGCCTGACGACGTTTATCGATAATCGCCAGTGGCGCATCGTTGAGCTTTTTCGCAAATGCCCTAGCTCGTGCTACACCACCGACATCTGGGGAAACCACGACAAGGTCAGGCAGTTCTTTGCTTGCTAGATAATCAAGCAACACTGGAGAACCGTAGACGTGATCTAGCGGTATATCGAAATAGCCTTGAATCTGAGCTGAGTGCAAATCCATTGCCAGAATACGGTTGGCACCTGCTTCTGTCATGAGATTTGCCACCAGCTTGGCAGTGATTGACTCTCTTCCTGCGGTTTTGCGGTCAGCGCGGGCATAACCATAATAAGGAAGGACTGCCGTTACCTGCCGTGCGGAAGCACGTCGACAGGCATCAATCATAATTAGCAGTTCCATCAAATGGTCATTCACAGGACGACAACAGGGCTGGATGAGATAAACATCACAGCCCCGTATCGATTCCTGGATTTGAATATATAGTTCTCCATCCGCAAATCGTTTGCGAATCATTGGTCCCAAGTCCATGCCCAGGTAACGAGCGACTTCTTGAGACAGTGGTACATTGGCAGAGCCAGAGAGCAGCCGCAGGCGATTGTTTTCAGCTAGTCCTGTTGCAGTTGGCTGCACTTTTAAAGTTGCAGAACTCAGCACAGCAGATCCTCGATGTGCATTCATGGCAATCTTATCACCAGACATTTGACAGGTTTAACCCAAAATACTAAAAAAAATATCTGTGAGCTTTTTTGAAGCTTTCATAAAATTTTTATACATACCTCTACAAAACTACATTTTGCTAATTCTCCAGCCCTTGCACATACAAACAATTGATAGCTTAACTGACATTAAGTCAGTAAACCATACCCATGATTTAGATTTTTTAGCTTCAATTGAAAAAATCCAACTGAATTTGGATGTATGCTTAGCAGAATGCTCTCCTTTAACCACGTCATTTATTGCTGTGAACAAGCCAGCTTAACTTACCGTTATCTTGAAAGAAGAGTAAGTATAAATACTTCAAAGCTATCCTAGGTAAGGACAGCTGGATATTCAATAATACTCGTTTTGAGTGGAAATGGAGAAACTGTTAAACTAAATTTCCAGTTTTGCATCAAACACGGTGATTAAAGGGTCACGGAAGTTAATATTGATCCTTGAGATTTGTTGGAGGGCGATCGCTACTCCAAGCCCACCATACACAAGCACAATGGCACTGGTAAAATTCTTGCCATTTGCGACGATACTCTTCCGTCATCACAGGCGAACGACGATTTATCCAGACTTGTACAGCTTCCAAACTACTTGAGTGACAGTTAGGACAGCAAAATTCATAAGCATGAATTGCCGTGTTTGTCCATTCAGGTGGCGTTGGAGCAAAAGCATCCATAGTCATGAGTTATGAGCCATATGCCATTACTTGTATCAATTATGCATGACTATACAAAGTCGTTAGACTTGTGGTTGCCATTGAAGCCTATAAACCAGGTATTCTAAGCATAAGCATATATATATTAAAAGGTTTTTGACTCTCCCCGCTATAAACACGCAGGGATTCTAAGCTGATTAAACATGGAACCAAACGCTGAAATTCGCCGTTTGCTAGATTTGATGCCTGCTTCGGGTCGAATGCTGACAAAAATCGTCAGCAAACCTGAACAGGCAAAAGTGATTGACGCAACATTTCCATTGCCTTGGAACAGTGAACGACCAATCTATATTAATTTCGATTTATGGCGTCGCCTGACAAAACCGCAACGCGATTTATTACTATTACGGACTGTGAGCTGGTTGACGGGAGTCAAGTGGTTTAAACCTGACATTTATCAAGGTGTGGCGATCGCCGGTCTTTTGGGCGCATTTGTAGAATCAGCCCAAGCAGATGCAGTGGGTGTAGTTGTCGCTGGTGGATTAACTACGCTGGCTATGCTTCGCATCTGGCGCACTAACCGTTCCCAGCAAACAGAGTTAAACGCCGATGAAGCCGCCATCCGTGTCGCGCAACGACGGGGTTACTCGGAAGCTGAAGCAGCAGAACATCTGTTATCTGCAATTGAAGCGGTGGCAAAGATTGAAAAGCGTTCTGGATTAGACTTTACTGAGTTGATTCGTAGCCAAAACTTACGAGCAATAGCTGGTTTGTCATCAGTACCTGTTCCGGAAGACTTTGATAATTAATCACCAATGACCAATGACTAATGACCAATGACCAATGACCAATGACTAATGACTAATGACTAATGACTACAATGATACAGTTTGTATTCGTAGCCGTTGACTGCTGGTAAGGATTTTGTGTCCACAACACAGTTTTTCACTTCCTCTGGTTCGTTAGCATAAAAGTTTACTAACCATAAGTCAAAAGGACGTGGCAGCGTCTTTAATGTCTTTTGCAGGGCAGAGGTGGAAGTACTAGGATCTTCATGTTGATGTGCTAAAAGAAATAGAGGTGATGTATATTTTGTATTTTGAATTGAATTTTCAGACAAGTCTGATCCAAAGTTTCCTCGGTTCAGAACTTCGGTAATTTTGAATTCCCTGGCGATCCCCATCATTTCCCCAATGTGTACATGAGTTTTTTGGGTTGTGGAAATGAGTACAGGGACATGGGATGTTTGCTCAATGAGTTGTACAAATAAGTCTGGACGGTAATATTTTTGATAGCCTAGATTGCAAACAACGGTGATAGCGCTTACCAATCCCATTAACCAAATGATCACCACAGCTTTTTTGCCATTTATTCCCCATCTGCCTTTCGCCAATGTGGGATGATGCCAACAAACTGCCAAACTTGCCCCAAGTAGAACTATGACAGCGGGAAAGTAGACAAAGTTATAACGAGCGCCCCGTGTGAGGTCAATACCAAAAAAATAGGTAAAAATAAAAAATAAAGCGATCGCCCCGACAACCAAACCAACAAACACTTGAACCATCAAACGGGTTTGTGGTTGTTTAAGTTGAACTTTAATCCCACGCACTAAAATTGGTACTGCCCAGATAAAGAAAATTAGCATTAATATTCCAGAAGCAATCACAACCGCTAAGTGTGGTGCTTCCACTGGTAGCAAGGAAATCATTGTAATCCATGCGGCTATTGCTTGAAAAATTGGGTTGATCCAAGCCATTCCAGTACGTGAACCTTGAATCCATTCAGTCAACTTACCTCCATAACTGTTATGTAAAAACACGGGTAACCAAACTAAAGCCGCTACAAATGTACCCGCAGCAACAGCGTAGATTCGCAACCAAGGGGCTGAGGGGCTGGGGGAATGAGGGGGATGAGGAGGATGAGGGGGATGAGGAGGATGAGGGGGATGAGGAGGATGTTGCGCCTTTATCTCCCCCATTTCCCTTATCTCCCTTATCTCCCCCATCTTCCTTGTCCACTGTCGCCAAGCAAGAAACAGCAAAACCAACGCTTCGCTACAGAGGGTGAGGGTGAAAAAGTAGTGAGTAGCAATGCCTATAGCATTAATGCCCACCCACGAAAGGGCTACCCAGATAGGTATTTGAGTACGGTTTTGGATGTGGCGACT
This sequence comes from Scytonema sp. PCC 10023, assembly GCF_963920835.1. Classification (NCBI taxonomy): domain Bacteria; kingdom Bacillati; phylum Cyanobacteriota; class Cyanophyceae; order Nostocales; family Scytonemataceae; genus Scytonema; species Scytonema sp. PCC 10023. The sequence continues at coordinate 95,650 of NZ_CAWUDP010000024.1, read as the reverse complement.
GGCAATGACTAAGCAAGCGAGGGAAGCAATGACCCACAAGATTGCTAAAGTGTAATGACGGGCTTCTTGTGCTAAAAAAATGCCATAGGGTGATGTTGCCATCATCGCAGCCGCGAAATGGCTCACTAGACGGGAACGAAATGCGAGCTTGCTTAAAGCATAAACAGCTGGAATAGATGCAGCACCGAAAACAGCAGCGAGCGATCGCGCTCCCCACAAGGACACCAAACCCTCATGTGTGGGAAACAGGCGCATCCACCAGTGAGTCAGGAAAAAATAAAGCGGCGGATGATTGCTTTCACTCGATAGATGTTTCCAGACATCTTTTATGGTAGCTGTCGGCTGTGGTTGTAGTGGTTGTAATAGGACATCGACAGAGATCGGCTGATCTAACGGTACTGGCAAAAAGCTATTACCGAGGCTAAACACCAGAGTAGAAAACTCGTCAGTCCAAGGGGGTTTAGCACTCAAGTGAGTGAAGCGCAAACCGATGGCGATCAACACCCATACCGTCAGCAGTAATAGAGTTTTGAGTTTTGAGTTTTGAGTTTTAAGGACTAAATTCATAAATTAGGAGTTATCACTTATAACTAATAACTCATAACTCATCACTCTTTGTTCCCTTCTTTTATTTCACCTGTGTGACGCGCCAACTCAGCTTCAAGTTCACCCAAAAGTTCCAAACAGTAGCCACCGCAATGGCAATCAGGTTAGCAATGTAGCGGTTGGGAATGACGAAATTGAACACCAAGTTCAACACCAACACATTTAACACCAATCCGGCAAGACAGATCATATTAAATTTCAAAAACCGCTTCAAGCGCTGACGCCATTGCCGCTGCTGGCTACTGACATCAGCAAAAGTCCACACATCATTCCACAAAAAATTATTGACAATTGCCACTTCACCTGCTATAATTTTGCTACGCGTAAGAGGCAAAGCCAAGGTCGTTGGGTCACTGAGCAAGTAAAGCACTACCATATCTACAAATACCCCTGATAGTCCCACCAAGCCAAAACGGAGGAAGCGATCGATGGGGAAACCGACGCGTTGACTGACTTGACTGAATCGTCTAAGCCGACCTGTAGATACCCGTAAGAGGATAAGGTGGTGGATATAATCAACATATTGCTTCCAAGTTACCTTACTTTCACCCTCTTTGCGCTCACTGAACACATAGCCAACTTCCGCAATTTTGCCGACGTTTCCGCGTCCGATAGTTTCCAGCAGAATTTTGTATCCTACGGGATTGAGCGTTTGACCGACTATACAGTCGCGACGGAGCATAAAATAACCACTCATCGGGTCTGACACTCTTGACAGAACCCCTGGTAAGATGATCAATCCTAATAACTGAGCACCTCGTGACAAGAAACGCCTGGCAAAACTCCAACTGCTGACTCCACCACCTTCTACATGACGGCTAGCGACAGCTAAATCTGCTCCCTGCTCCACCGCTTGCAACAGTTGCAACAGCACATGGGGTGGATGTTGCAAATCAGCATCTATCACTCCTAAAACACGTCCTGTGGCTGCTTGCCATCCACGAATCACTGCACTGGATAGTCCCCTTTCATGCTGTCGTCGCATCACCCGGAGTTGCGGATATTCTTCCATTAAAGACTGTGCTATCTTCCAAGTCCCATCTGGACTATCATCGTCTACGACAATCAGCTCGTAGTTTCCTGGTATAAACTCATCTAACAAGTTGTTCAATATAGAGACGATTTTTTGGATATTTGCAGCCTCTTTGTAAGTCGGAATCACCAGAGACAACAGGGGTTCACTATCTGCGTTTATCGTTGCTCTCGGTAATTCTGGAATTTGTAATGCACCAGTGGGTACTGGCAAAAGGGAATTAGGTTCGATGATACTCATTTAGATAATGATTATTTGAGGAACAAATTTTCACTAATTTTGTAAATAATATCAAGCCCGGTAATACAGCCTTGAATAATTTCGTAGTGAGGACTTTAGTCCTCTTTAGTTGATATCGCAAAGGCTTTTGTCCTTACTACCAAAAAATATATGGAGAATTAACCAAACATAATATAACGACCATGTCAAGTTTCGATACAGGTTATTTTCTCATCCTTAATTTGAGCAATTCTATTTTCAAAAAGCATTTCTCAAATCTTAGTATTTTTGATAGTATTCGCCTTGAAAAAAAGTTATACGTAGTTATGCTACCCTATCTTTAAACAGCACGTTTTGCTGCTTCATGTTTGGTTTCCAAATTAAATAAATCAGGAAACCAGTTGCTACGTATATGAAGAAGGGTGTCATTAAAGAGAGACGAACATTGTAATACTGAGGCAATACTACTTTGTATAAGTAATCTAGCCAGTGCAAAAAAAGCCCTCGATAGAGGAACATCCCTATATTTATAAGTAAATTGCTAGACGGAATCGTAGAGACTCCAGCTAAATTGATAAAAATAGATACTATCCCCAATAACTTAATATATTTCAGTTGACAGTACACAATTGGAAGAATCATAAACGGGGTAGCAACCACTAAATGACGTGGACCAAAGCAAACGTCACCTGACCATGCATAGTAAGAAGCATTGAACACAAATACAAAAGCAAAGAAAATAAAACAAAAGAGTATGGCATTGTTTTTATTAAAAGTCTTTTTAATAAAAGAAGCAAAAAACAAAAATGTCAGGGGAAAATATAGAAAAATTCCTCGGTATGGGCTAAGTGTCAAACCCCATATTCTTTCTAAAGAAGGCAAAGAGAACATACTTTTCTGCATCGATTCTTGTTGATTCAACTGTAGGAGAAACAGCGAGTTAGGAGTTTTAAATACTGACCCTGTAATACTTTGGTTATAAAGCATAATTATTACTATAAAAATTGAGTAACCTAATAACAATAAAGATATGTCTATAAGCAATTTTTTCTTTTGCTTATCTTTAATTTTTAAATATATCCAAAATCCAATAAGCAAAGAAATTGGAATAATAGCAATATAATCAACGAATTGAGCCAAACCTAAGAAAACTCCGATTAAGAAACTATTTGCTTGATTAAGAATCAAATAAAAAGCTATAAAAATAAATGACATTGTGTATACATGAGCCCAAATTCCATTAGTAGAATAGAAAAATACTAAGGAACCGAAAATAAAGATAAAAACGAGCCATAATTTTTTTGTCAAGTCATTTGTGAAATGATTTAAAGTTTTAAACATTATGACTGCCACAATTCCAAGAAGAGGAGCCATGACGCAAACATTCGACAATATATTAAATATTGACCAATAAACCTCTCCTACTGGAATGCCAAGAACCCTCATTAACATTTGGTGAATAAAGTAAATAGGAGCCAGGATAATTGGAATACCAGGCGGAATGACAGAATAAGCATTATTATTAAGTATCAAAATATCTATATGAGAACGGTATCCTTTTTGGAGAGCAAATGTACCGAAATTAACAAATGAGTGAATCGCATCAGTATAGCGATTGGTTTGAGGTCCATCAGGCGTTGCATGAAGACCAATCAAAATAAATACAGTGATGAATATTCTATGAGAAATTTGCTTGATCATCTTTAAATAGTTATTAATACAAAGTTTTTCCTACCTTAGGGTAGGAATTGCCAAAAACTGGCGCTAAATTTCCATAAGGAATTAAGAGTAAAACTTTACTCGAATTAGAGTAATAGCAATTTCTACCCAAAAATTTATTTTTCAGTAGGTTAAGTACCGAGTTGCAAATGAATTCTATACAAGGTAATGCACCAACTGGCAAATGAAAATCTATTGCCTTCCTGCTTTTTGAAGTCTAGCTACTCCAAACAAGTTTCTTGCTGCAACCACCAATATGAGCAAAGTATAGCACTCGTATTTGGAAAAAAATTTACTTAATTTACTCTTTACACAATTTCCAAAATATGAAAAATAGATGAAATATTACTATACTTTCTCCAAATAAAAAAAATAGCTTGTCAAATATCATCATAATTTTGTTGAAAACTGATATGATATTGTGTTGATTAAACAGGTTTTTCATAGAAAACTTATTTATAAAATATATTTTTAAAAATCATTTTACATATCTTTTATGCTTTTTTATTTGCAACAAGTATTTGATTCACGTTTGTCCGGAAAACAGTATTTCAAATAACTACAGCAGTTTGCATCTTTATTGAGCTACACCTTTTCAACTCAAGAGCCAGATAAGCGAGCAAATTTTACTTCTGACTCCTTGACAAAGCGTCTCCGGCTCCGATCCTGACTTTTGACACCAATATTGCTGCTATATGTTTGATACCAGCTTTGTAAAGTTATAACAAAATTTACAAATTATTGTTATGATTCGCCAAACTAAGTCTATAGGATTCCTCCGCAGATTATTGAAATACATGTAGGGTGGGCAATGCCTACCATATCTGGGTTATATCTGGGTTTTGGTAAGCATTGCCCACCCGAAAGATACTTAGATTTTTTTAAAATAAAACCGGATTGCTATATTATGTCTATGTATAGTATAAGTATTTCCTATGTAATACAGTCGTACTTTTGACACACCTGGTATAAACAGCCGAAAATAAACGGAGCTAGATACTTTGTTTTTTACCAATGCGAACAACCAGTAGAGAACGGCTCTTCCCAAGACAGCTAACAACTTGGCTTACGGTTCTCATTCTTGTTTTGCTAGGTTTGGGGATATTTTTTCGCTTTGTTAATCTTGAGCAAAAAGTCTACTGGCACGATGAGGCTTATACTGGACTACGGATGTCTGGTTACACTAAAAACGAGTTTGTCCAGCAAGTGTTTAACGGACAAGTCATTGGTGTTGAATCTGTCAGGAAGTATCAGTACCCTAATCCAGAAAAAGGTGTCATTGACACAATCAACTCTTTGGCAGTGGAAGATGCTCAGCACCCTCCACTTTATTACGTACTTGTAAGATTATGGGTGCAAATTTTTGGAAATTCAATCGCAGTCACCCGAACCCTATCAGCAATCATTAGCTTGCTTGCGTTTCCTTGCATTTATTGGCTGTGTCTAGAATTATTTGAATCACCCATAACAGGATGGATGGGTGTAGCACTTTTAGCAGTCTCTCCCTTTCATGTATTGTATGCCCAAGAAGCACGGCAGTTCAGTTTATGGACGGTGACTATCTTACTTGCAAGTGCTACACTGTTACGAGCAATCCGGTTAGGTAGCAAGCGGCTTTGGGTGATGTATGCCATCACAGTAACACTAGGACTGTACACATTCTTGTTTTCTGCATTGGTGACGGTTGCTCACGGTATCTACGTATTTGTTATTCAAGGCTTTCGATTTACTAAACTCGTTAAAGCGTACTTGGTAGCAGCAAGTGCTGGTTTTCTCGCTTTCGTACCTTGGATTTTAGTTCTTATTAATAACTTGTCGCAAGTCGAACAGACAACAAGCAGCGCTCAAAAAAGACAATCAATATCAGCTTTAGTCACAGGGTGGACGAGTAATAACAGTTATTTCTTTGGTGATTTTTGGCGCTATGAACCATTTTTTCCAGATTTAAATATTCCTGGTTTGCGTTGGGGTCGATATCTAGTTCCCTTACTACTCATATTGGTGGTATTTTCTTTTTATTTTATATATCGCCGAACTGCAAACCAAGTTTGGCTATTTATTTTTACCTTATCTGGAGTGCCTGCTTTAGTTGTCATATTAAATGATGTTCTTCTTGGAGGCAAGTTGAGTCTTCGCTCTCGATACATCATCCCCTGTTATGTAGGTATTCAACTAGCTGTTGCTTACTTATTAGCAAGCCAAATTATCTGTAATAAAGTGCTAAAACGCAGATTTTGGAAATTAGTTTTGGTAGCAGTTCTTTCCATTGGAGCTTTATCGTGTGCAGTCAGTTCCCAAGCAGAGACATGGTGGAATAAAGGAAGTCACGCAAATCCCCAAATAGCTCGAATAATCAACAGTTCCATGAAACCACTTTTTATCAGTAGTAATTATTCCCTTAATATTGGAGATATCATGTCTCTGAGTCATTTGCTAAAACCAAACGTGCAAATGCAGTTAGTCACAGAACCCAATATACCCAAAATTGCTGATGGCTTCAGTGATGTCTTTTTATATAATCCCTCTAAAAAATTTAAATCAGACCTGGAAAAGACATTCATTCTTGATAATGTTTACAAAAACGGGAGACTGTGGCGGCTAAAGAATAAAAATTAACCGACGTAAATATTTAAAGTAATAGAGTCTAAAAATATGCTACTCGAAGAAAGAAAAATTCAGAGACGGATATTCTCGATAGTAGCAATCCAAGTGTTAGGGCTACTTATTGTAGGTCTCTTGACTATTTTTAAGATGGTGGGAACTCATGATTTAAATATTTACTACAGATCTTCGCTTTACTTACTAGAAGGTAAATTACCTTATCGAGATTTTAATTTAGAATATCCGCCATTTGCACTCTTACCTTTTGTTCTACCCAGAATGGTAGCATTAGGGCTTGCAAAGAATTATTATATATATGCCTTTTTATTTTTGTTAGAAAACATATTATTCAGCACAATAAATATGCTGTTCCTAGTACGAGTGGTATCAGTGTATGCTTCTCAACGTCAAACAATAAGAGTCTTAGTTTTCTACACATTATTTGCATTAATCATTTCACCAGTTCTACTCTGGAGATATGATTTATTTCCTACAGTATTAACAGTTGTAGCTTTAGTTGCTGTCTTATCTAATCGTCCTACTTTAGCAGGTATTTCTCTTGGATTGGGTGTAGCTGCGAAACTTTATCCTTTGGTGTTGCTTCCCGTCTTTACAGTTTATTTTTTTACCAATAAATCCTACCGTGCCATTCTAAATATATGGTTGGGAACTCTTGGTACAGTTTTTCTGAGTTTTTTACCATTTCTCATCACTACCAAAGACAAGCTGTTTTCCTTTTTGGATTACCATAAAGAACGGGGTTTACAAATTGAATCATTACCTGCTGGAATAATTAGCTTGGTACACAAGTGGGGGTTGATAGAAGTTAAAACGGTTGCTGGCTACGGTTCACGAAATATAGTTTCTCCTTTAGATGATATAGTGCTGGCTGTATTGCCCCTCTTATTAATTATTGTCTACATTTCCATGTTAGTGAGTTGCTGGTACCGTTTTCGAGAAGAACGCTATAAAAATGAATTGATGAAAGTGGATAGCTTAGTAGCTTACACGCTGCTTGCATTGTTAATATTTATTGTTACAAATAAGGTGTTTTCACCTCAATATATAGTATGGCTCATTCCTTTTGCGGCGCTATTAAAACCACGCCACGCTATTTTGATGCTAGCTATTTGTATCACTACCTATATCATGGCGTCATTTGGTAGTTTTCGCCAGCTTGATTATGTTAAAATTTTATGGTTAAATTTGAGAAATTTTTTAATTTTAGGATTTAGTATCTGGATATTTTTAGATTATCTGCCAAGCTCAACAAATTCTGTGCTAAGGCGAAATAATGCCAATTAGCAAGAAGATTGTCAGAATAAGAAATGTGGTTCGCTTTTGATAAACTGTGTCTACTGTAACTGTTGATGCTATTCTTGACCGTGCCTTGAGTGGGTACGATTTGTCTCCCGAAGAGGGAGTGATATTGTTGAAACAAACTGACCAAAATGCACTCGCCGCCATTCGTGCTACAGCTGACAAACTACGTCAACAGCAAGCGGGTGACACTGTTACTTACATCATTAACCGTAATATCAACTTCAGCAACATCTGTGAACAGCACTGTAGTTTCTGCGCCTTCCGGCGAGATGAAGGGGAGGCGGGTGCTTACTGGTTAGACTGGGCGCAGATTTTGGAAAAGGCGACAGATGGGGTGCAACGGGGTGCGACGGAAATCTGTATGCAAGGAGGATTAAACCCACAAGCGGTCTTGAACGGAAAATCGTTGCCTTATTACCTTAAGCTTGTAGAAACTATTAAGCAGGAATTTCCCCAACTGCATCTACACGCTTTTTCTCCCCAAGAAGTGCAATTCATAGCAAGACAAGATGGACTTGAGTATGCCGATGTCATTATAGCTTTGCGAGATGCTGGTGTTGACTCTATGCCAGGAACAGCAGCTGAAGTGTTAGATGATGAAGTGCGGCGTATTCTTTGTCCAGAAAAAATCGACACAGCAACTTGGCTTTCAATTGTGAGTACAGCTCATAGACTAGGTTTGCACACTACTAGCACAATGCTATCAGGGCATATTGAAACGCCAGAACAACAAATAAAGCATTTGGAAAAATTGCGAAGTCTCCAACAAACTGCCATCCATCGGGAGTATCCTGCCCGTATGACTGAGTTTATTTTATTACCCTTTGTTGGCAAAGAAGCACCCAAACCTTTACGTCGCCGTGTAGGACACGAGCAACCCATTTTGACAGACGCACTGCTACTAACCGCTGTAGCACGGATTTTCTTAGGAAATTGGATTCCTAACCATCAACCGAGTTGGGTAAAACTGGGGCTTTTAGGTGCAACAGAAGCTTTATTGGCGGGTTGTAACGATATCGGTGGCACATTAATGGAAGAACATATCACGACAATGGCAGGCGCTCAAGGTGGTACTAATATGTCAGTCGAAACTTTACAAGCTGCTATCACCGACCTAGGACGTCCCTACCAGCAACGTGATACTTTGTATCGAAAAGTGGAACGTTAGGTTATAGGTTACGGGTTATGGGTTCAATTGTGCTGTATCCTATACCCTGTCCCCCTATGAGATGATCCCCATGATACCAATCCAAGATAGGATGGACGTTGATTTAGGTATTGTTTCACTTGATGCTTATGAAGCGCTATTGGTCACGTCTGCTTCCCCTAGTTTTGGTTGTCGTTATTGGTTTGATGGGCTGTAACAGCAGTCCTGGTGCTTTAACAGGGGATTATCGTCAAGATACCTTAGCTATAGTTACGACTTTGAGGACTGCTTTAGAGTTACCACAAGATTCACCCGATAAAGCAGCAGCTCAAGCAGAAGCGCGTAAGAAAATCAATGACTTTGCAGCTCGCTACCAGCGGGATAGTTCTCTTTTTGGTCTAGCTTCCTTCACAACCATGCGAACTGCTCTTAACTCCCTAGCGGGACATTATAGTTCTTATCCAAATCGTCCTGTGCCAAAAAAACTTAAAGACCGTTTAGAGCAGGAGTTCGCACAGGTAGAAGCAGCGTTAAAGCGTGGTGCTTAAATATAACTGCTACCCACAGTCTAGAGTCAAAGTCTTGAGTCCAAAGTTTTGACTGTTGAGCTTTAACTCTAGACTCAGCAATGTTTTTGTGACATCATCAAATCAAAAAAGTCAGACGCACTCCACCTGCGGGATGCGGTTTTCTTGCCCTATTAAATAAAAGCTAATAAAAGCTTATGGATCCCACAAAAATATTTCTGGCAGTATAGCAAACAATGGGCGCATCCCAACGTTGCATAAGAAATTCCTGTAACTGCTCATTTGCCAGTTAAATATTACCTATAAGTGAACCGCAACAGGACGCTCCAGAAAGCCGAGGAGGTAAGCAGAGGATACCAGTAAGGTGAATAACAAACAAAATTCGGCAACAGAAATAGGGGTTTGGGAGTCGATACAATGTAGGCTTCAAAACCCCTATTTCTAAATCATAGAATTCGATACACTTCATCCTACGTAATTAAACTTAGGGTTGATGGTTGTTTTGTCTTTGTACTTGTACGTATGTCCAACTGTCCTTTGAATGTTGCAAAATCAATGTTCTTTTGGCGACGCCTGCTTGCTGCTGCCATTTTTAGCAGTAGTTTGTTGATTCCCTTTTTGAGGAATCAGCCAGCAGCGGCGCAACTCACAGAGTATTGCCATTTATCACCTCCTCAAGCGCAAGAAAAAGAAAACTTACGTTTGTCAGCACTCAAAGGCAATCAAGAGCAAAAAGTTCGTTACCAGCAACTTTTGCAACAACACGCACAAGCTTTGCAGGAATGCCGCAATCGTAATTGGCCTAAGCTGCAAGCAATCTGGTTACGTTTGTATCCGTGTGATGTTCAGCCAGGACTGGTTGACCAAATCATGGATCGGATTGTCAACCGAGGTTATAACGAAGTTTATTTGGAAGTTTTTTATGATGGGCAAGTTCTACTACCGACAGGGGCTAACCCCACAGTTTGGCCTTCTGTGATTCGCACGCCAGGAACAGAAAAGACTGATTTGCTCGCCACAGCAATTCAAAAAGGGCGGGAACGCGGTCTTAAGGTTTACGCTTGGATGTTCACAACAAATTTTGGCTATACTTACGCCCAGCGTTCAGATCGAGAAGGGGCGATCGCCCGTAATGGTAAGGGTCAAACCAGCCTCTACGTCGTAGATAACGGTTCTCAGGTATTTATCGATCCCTACAACTTGCAAGCCAAACGAGATTACTACCAAATGTTACAGGAAGTGCTGCGTCGTCGCCCAGATGGGGTACTCTTCGACTACGTGCGCTATCCACGACAGGCTGGCAGTGATTCCATTGCCACGAAAATCACAGATTTATGGCTGTACAGTGACGCGACCCAACAGGCTTTATTTCGACGGGCGCTCAATTATAAAGGATTGGAATTCATTAGACGCTTTTTAAGTAAGGGATATATTACAGCAGGAGATGTAGGAGAGGTCGATAAACTCTATCCTCAAGAAGCAGAACCTTTGTGGCAGGGTCGCACTCTACCCGCAGAGCAAAAGTCAATCCTTCCCGCAACCCAAAGGCAACCGAAACTACAATTTGAGTTATGGCAGTTAGCAGTCGCCCACGCAATGCAAGGCATCCTCGATTTTGTTGCCCTAGCTGCTTATCCAGCACAGCAACAAGGCATTCCAGTAGGGGCAGTATTTTTTCCTGATGGCAACCAAATGGTCGGTCAAGGGTATGATTCCCGCTTGCAACCTTGGGATAAGTTCCCCAATACCCTACAGTGGCATCCTATGGCTTATGCGAATTGTGCCGGTGCCGACTGTATTGTGGCGCAGGTACAGCGGGTTGTGAACATGGCAAAACCAGGTACCCAGGTGATTCCAGCTTTAGCTGGTAAATGGGGAGAGTCAATAAGCAATCGTCCTCCGCTAGAAGTGCAAATGCAGGCGCTGCGCCAACTTGCACCCCAACTCACAGGAGTCAGTCATTTTGCTTATTCTTGGCAAGACCCACAGCATGATAACCAGCGTAAATTCTGTCGCGTTCAGTAATTGCAGGAGTTAGGAGTTAAGAATCAAAATTTATAACTCTTAACTCTTTTAAGCAAAGCCATTACATCAAAATGTCCATTCGTAGTCTGGGTTATCTAGTGCGGCGCGGACAGAAGCTAAGTTAGCTAGTTCTTTGAATGGGCTGGCTTTAGCTATTTCTGTAATGGAATTCAAAGTAAGGGCTAGTTGTTGGTTATTATCAGATGCGATCGCACTATCAACTACAGCAAATAAAGCGCGAAAATTTTCTGCACGTTCATCAAACGAGCGATCAAGATACGCCATCAACAGTTCTCGTTGGACGTTTATCTTGGCGATTGTTGCTTTCTCCCAAGCATCAATTTCGCGTCGCTTCGTTTTTTCCTGCTCTGCTATCTTCAGATAGTCGGTATATGCTGAAACCATTTGCTGCAGGCATTCAATAGGATTGATAAATTCGTTGAAAGCAACTTTCTTGAAAGACATCCCTAATTGCCTCCCAAAGTACGGTACTTGGCTTGGATGGACGCAGTAGCTGGGTTTAGCTGCCCTTCACTATCCAAAACAGGAGTTTTCATGATTTCTGCAAGTGCTTTCACTAGAAGTGCTACCTGTTGAAACTTTTTGGCATCACGGTTACGCTCAAATGGTCGAGATTCCAAATCGTTGAGAGCTAAAACTGCACGAGTATTCAAATCTTCCACCAAAGTGCTTAACTCAGTAATTCGCCGTTGAACCTGTCTGAGAAAATCTCTAGCAGCTTCAAGTTTGGCAACTTCGGTGTTGACCTTAGCTTCATATTCTCGTGCTTTTGTCAAAGCTTTTTCACCTTCACCAGCAAGCATAAAGCCACCAACTGCTAAGGCGGGTCCAACCGTAATACCTCCCAGAACAAGAGTACCAAGTGCCATTCCACCCCCACCAGCAGCTAGTGAGCCACCACCAAGCCATGCTAAAGTGGCATTCGTAGCTGCGGCTCCACTAAGTCCTGAGATAGCTGCTCCCGTACTCGCAACTCCCACAGACGTGGCAAGACCTGTTGCAGTCTGACCAGCTGCTGCTCCTGCAAAAACTGCCTTAACACCACCTTTAAAAAATTGCTCAGCTTCTGTAGCCGCAGCTTTATACTCTTGTAGCTTTTGAACTGATATTTCCAATCCTTCTAAAAACTGCATATCACTTTGAGAGGCACGCTGACCAATGCGCTCAATGAACGCTACGAACCGACCAATGGTAAGCATTTTGACGTTCATCTGGAGTTGACCATAATCTTCTGCCAGCTTGTTGCTCGCTTCCCAGTCTGCTTGAAGCTTGCTGATAGCATTCTCGTGACGCTTTTGAGCACGCTTGCCAATCTCATTTGCATCATTCATGTTGTTAACGCCTTCAGCACCTTTTAGCGCTCCATAGGCAGCACTCCCTAAAGCAACAGCACCCAAGATAAGTGGAATCATAAAATACTCCTGATTGTGATTAGCGATGAAAGGTAGGCTTCTAGAGATTTGCTCAGCAACACTTGAGTCGCCTTATACATATCTTTCCCTGATCTACAAAGTCATCACCATTCGTTCAGGAGCGAAATCTTAAAACTTATATGAATTTAGTTACAAAGATTCTTAAGTAGTCGTAATTATAAAAGTGCTAATAATTACAACAAATAATTTATCTGTATTTATCTGGGTTCGTCTGCTACAGCCTGCGCTTCCAAATAGCTCATGACCGGATTTTTGCAAGAAATCTCATCAAGAAACGCTGCTATAAAAAAAGGGCAGGTATAAAACCCACCCTTCAAGCAATATCGATTAGAAATCAACTACCTAATTGCCAATCTCCGGCGCACTCAACGAAACCGCAGGCGCTTTTTGCTGTGCCAAAGCGGGTAAGGAATCTCGTAACCTCTCTGTTAGCTGTACAGTTGTCGCATCGTACACCTGAGTCAGCATTTTGGGATACAATCCAATACCAATGATTGGTATCAGCAAGCAGGCGATGATAAAGATTTCGCGGGGTTCGGCGTCTATCAGTTTCTGGTGAGAAACTAATTCTTTGTTCTCTTCACCGTAGAAAATCTCCCGCAGCATTGACAGCAAATAAATCGGAGTTAGAATTACCCCAATTGCCATCAAGAACACCACAATAATTTTGAAGGTGGGGCTATAGGCATCGCTGCTAGAAAAGCCAACGAACACCATCAACTCGGCAACAAAACCGCTCATTCCTGGCAAGGCTAAAGACGCCAAAGAACAAGTTGTCCACATGGCAAACATCTTACCCATTTTCTTACCAACACCGCCCATTTCATCCAGCATGAGGGTGTGAGTACGGTCATAAGTTGCCCCTACTAGGAAGAACAAACTTGCCCCAATCAAACCGTGGGAAACCATTTGCAGCATTGCCCCATTCAAGCCCAAGTCGGTGAACGAAGCAATACCAATTGCCACAAAGCCCATGTGAGAAATTGAGGAATAGGCAATTTTCCGCTTCAGGTTTCGCTGGGCAAAGGATGTGAGGGCGGCGTAGATGATATTCACGACCCCCAAAATCACCAAAACTGGGGCAAAATAAGCATGAGCATCGGGAAGCATCTGGGCATTCATGCGAATGAGCGCGTAACCGCCCATCTTCAGCAGAACACCTGCCAGCAACATATGTACGGGGGCTGTGGCTTCACCGTGGGCATCTGGTAGCCAAGTATGCAACGGGAAGATGGGAAGTTTGACGGCGTAAGCAATCAAGAAGGCAGCGTACAGCCAAAGTTGGAGATTGAGGCTGAAGCCTTTGGCTGCAAGCGTTTGCATATCAAAAGTGACGGTATCACCATGAAACGCCATCGTTAAGCCAGCTAGCAAAATAAACAGCGAACCGCCTGCTGTGTACAAAATAAACTTGGTTGCTGCGTATTGTCGCTTTTTGCCTCCCCAAATCGAAAGCAGAATGTATATCGGTACCAGTTCCAGTTCCCACACCAGGAAAAACAACAGCATATCCTGGACGGCGAAAACAGCAATCTGACCGCCATACATCGCCAGTAGCAAAAAGTAAAATAGCCTCGGCTTGAGGGTGACGGGCCAAGCTGCTAAACTCGCCAGGGTGGTAATGAATCCAGTCAAAATAATCAGGGGCATCGACAAGCCATCTGCCCCTACCGACCAATTCAAACCGATCTGTGGAAGCCAGCTATAACTCTCAAACAGTTGCAAATCTGGATTGGAGAAATCGTATCCAGTATAAAAAGCAGTCACAATCAGTGCAAAATCTATTAGCCCTATGATTAGGGCATACCAGCGCACTGTTTTGCCTTCTTTATCTGGAATGAAGGGAATCAGCAGTGACGCCGCTATCGGAAACAGAATAATCGTCGTCAGCCACGGGAAATTTGCTGTATTCATCGGGATTCGTTAGTCAGCAATAATAATGTTCGGCTATCAACTACTAGCTATTTACTAGCAGTTTTTGCAGGGCTTGGTCTTCAATCTTAGGTTTATTTAATAAAAGTAAAGAAAGATGAAGGAAGGTAAATGCATCCTTCATCCTTCATCTAGATACCACATATCTAGCGAATCGCTCACTGCCCGTGGGGACAGAAATAGAGACGTAGCATGCTACGTCTCTACATTAGGTCACACCAAAAACAATCACTAAGCCCAACACAGCCCCAAAGATAATCAAGGCATAGAATTGAGCGCGACCGTTTTCCAGGTATTTCAGACCTTCCCCGGTGACAAGAGTGAAAAAGCCTGTGAGGTTTACAGCACCATCGACAACGCGGAAGTCAACTTCCATCACTTGTCTAGCTAGACGACGCAAACCGAGGACAAAAACACGATGGTAAATGTCATCAAAGTACCACTTATTCAGGGATAGCTCATAAAGTGGCTGGATTTTTTGAGCGATCGCCACCGGGTTGATTTTACCCCAGACATACATTAAGGAAGCTATGGTAATCCCAATCAAGGAAATGCCAACTGAAGCGCCCGCCATAATGTAGAATTCTGTCGGGTCGAATTCAACGGCTTTTTCCACAACTTCCGCTAAGGTTTCGTTGGGTGAGAAAATAAACTCCTCAAAGTAGTTGGCAAAAGGTGTCCCTACCAAACCAATCAGCATCGAAGGAATTGCCAAAAGCGCTAACGGTAGGGTCATTGTCCAAGGCGACTCGTGAGGATATTCACTGTGACCGTGACCATGACCGTGGTCATCATGATGGTGTTCCTCGGTTGCCTCCAGTTCTCCTTTGGTCATAGCACCAGGACCAAAAGCAGGGGCAGTATCAAAACCTGCGACAATTGCCATCCCTGCTGGAGACTTGAGTTTTTGCCACAATTGGCTTTGATTGCCCCGGAATTTTCCTTCAAAGGTGACGAAATACATCCGGAACATGTAGAAAGCGGTAATTCCAGCAGTTAACCAGCCGACACCCCAGAGAAATGGGTTCGCATTAAATGCCGCGCCGAGAATTTCATCTTTTGACCAGAAACCAGCAAAGGGCGGGATACCAGAAATTGCCACACAACCAATGAAGAAGGTAATTGCCGTCACTGGCATATACTTCCGCAGTCCACCCATCAACCGCATATCCTGCGCCAAGGCGGCGTCGTGACCGACAACTCCTTCCATGCCGTGAATCACAGAACCAGAACCAAGGAACAGCATCGCCTTAAAGTAGGCGTGGGTCATCAGGTGGAAAAGTCCTGCGCTGTATGCGCCGACTCCCATAGCCATCACCATGTAACCGAGTTGGGAAATGGTGGAGTAAGCTAAGCCCTTTTTGATGTCGTTTTGCGTAATCGCAATTGTCGCACCCAAAAATGCTGTAAATGCCCCAGTAAAGGCAATCGTGTTCATTGCTGCGGGGATGTGTTCAAAAACTGGGTACATCCGGGCAACCAGGAAAACACCCGCTGCCACCATCGTTGCCGCGTGGATTAGGGCAGAGATGGGGGTGGGACCTTCCATTGCATCTGGTAGCCAGACGTGCAGGGGGAATTGGGCGGATTTGGCAACTGGACCGAGGAACACTAGAATTGCAAACAGAACGGCAAGGACATTGCTTATAGAACCTGTTTGCACGAGTTGTGTCAGGCGATCGCCCATGACATCAAAATCAAAGCTTCCCGTTGCCCAGAATAGCCCCAGAATGCCCAAAAGCAATCCAAAGTCGCCCACTCGGTTGGTGACAAATGCCTTTTGACAAGCATCTGCTGCTGCCTTGCGATCGTACCAGAAGCCGACCAGCAAGTACGAACACATCCCGACCAGCTCCCAAAAGATATAAACCTGTACTAAGTTGGGGCTAACCACCAGACCCAACATTGAGGAGCCGAACAAGCTGAGATAGGCGTAAAACCGGACATAGCCTGGATCGTGAGCCATGTAGCCATCCGTATAAACCATGACCAAGAAGGCTACCGTTGTCACAATCACCAGCATCAGGGCTGTCAGGTGGTCAATAGTGTAGCCCATGCTCAGGTGAAAATTCCCTGCCGCTGCCCATTCCAAGGTGCGGGTATAAGTGGCGTGTCCTTGAATTTGACTCCACAGCAGTGCCCCCGACAGCGCCATCGCGGCTCCCATTAAGGAGATAATCAATGCCGCGTTTAGCTGTCGCAGGCGGTTTGTCACCTGATTCAACGAGATTAACCCTAGACCGACCAGCATTGCCCCAAGAAGAGGTAATACCGGAATCAGCCAGGCATACTGATAGATTACTTCCATCACTGACGCCTACTTTTAGAATTATTGACTAATTTGTCGGAACTGTTAATAATTGTGACACACACCCTTTAGGATAAAATACCCCACCCGACGGTAGTTGGGTGGGGTTGTTAAGTTTGGTTTTAGATTTAATCATTCAGTCATGAGTCGTTAGCCATTAGCCAAGATTATAGAGTTAGCTGTTTGCAGCAGAGCCATTCAGACTGAAAATCTTTAGTTTTGGTTAAAAGTCATAGATTTTTAAACGAAAAGATTCTGAGCTAATGACTGATAACTAATGACTAATCAGTCTTCATGCAGAACGGCAGCCTAAATCGGCTGTTTTTGGGCTATGGTAAGTTATGGGGCGATCAGTGTAGCAGACTTTAATTTCTTCCAAAGCTAAGAGTAAATCTTCTCTTCCACGAAAACTTTCCAAACGCACCCGTACTATCCCATTTTCAATCAACAGTAAAGTTGGCAGTGACTTAAGCTTGTATTTTGTCGCTAGTTTAAAATTGTCATCGGCGTTCACTCCCACTAATTTAATTTGGTCGCCGCATTGAGCTTGAAATTGCAACAACAAGGGGTGAATGATTCGACACAACCCACACCAAGGTGCTCCAAAATTTACTAAAACAGGAGTTGGAGATTCTAAAACTTCTTGAGAAAAAGTCCGCTCACTAACCGACAACACCATGACGCCTCTGAAATTATATGCTTTTGATATCAAAACTAACTGTCAGCAGGAGAAAGTGCGTTGTCAGAATGAATGCAAACATTTCAGTATTGGTTGCTACGCTGACAAACAAGCCAGTATGACATTCAAGACGGTAACTCTCTCAAACTTTTAGCTCTTTATAGCCGTTACTAAAGAGATATTTTTCACCAATTTGGTACCGACCTTTGCATAAAGCTTACCCACAGGTGCCCATTAACATTTACAGGTATCCTTCTCCTGCTTCTGTCAAGGAAGAAGGCTGTTTTTTGTGAGGCAGTGCGCCCTTGGAGGTTACTCCGAGTGTGCGCTCCTGCCATCCCACAGGCTAGCTTGTGGGAGCTAGACGCTCTTACACTATTGAGTACTTTCTCAAGTATTGGTCGCAGTTGGTTAGCTTGCTTTTCGCCAATTTTAATCAACCAATTTTAATCAACTACAGTTGATTATAGAAAAGGGAATGGCGAATGATCAAGTCTCTCCCTAGTCTGGCGGTTGACTAGCAACTACCAAATGTCAAATCTCAAAACGACTAAGCGCACCCCCACTGACAGCTACTTCCATTCATCCTACATTGATTTGGTAGCAGTTGATAAGATGAAACCAATATTTCATCCTATCAATTCCTGTTTATTATTGTGATTATGTTAAAATCATGATTTTATCTTACTTGTGAATTCTAGCAATAGGGGGTGTGACCACCAAAGTAGCAGCACAAAAACGGCAACCCCTAAATAAGCAGGACGGAAAAATTCCTGCCATACGATACATTGACGACCGTCAAGAACAGCTGCAAAAGGCATGATAGAGGTGCGCTGTTTGACTTGAACAAATGCTTCCCCATAGCGAGCGCTCAAACGGCGATCGCCATGCCAAACGCCAAATAAATGGTGTAACACTAACCCGATTGAAGTGACAAGGGTAAAACTCGTACCCAGCCAAAGGGTATGAGCAACACACCAAATAATCTGTCCTACCATTTGTGGATGGCGGGTGATGCGAATAATTCCTGTTTCGTAGAGATGGACTTCGGGCTTTTGGATAGCAGCAATTTCTAGTAGATTGAAAGTAGCAGGATACAAAAACAAAAACGAAATAGCCGACAGCACCCAGACTAATTGCTGCACTCCCGGTACATTTTGCACATACCAAAGTTGCAAACCATCGTAGCGGTGGTTAAAAAAGTAAATAATTAAGTAAACAGCCACGGGCAGGCTGGTTAGTGCAAAGAAAATGCGGTAAAGCCTAGCTCCAATATGTTTTTCTGCCCAAGGGCGCAGAAAAGCACCTCCACTATGGACAATTGCAAAACCAAATAGTAGTCCCAGCATGACAAAATGACTAAGGGTTAACCAAGCCGGCTGCATCATATACGCAAATGAAGTAATTTAAAGGAAACTTAATTTAGTACAACGAATACCACAAACTATGTAAAAAAATCTCTGGCAGGATATCCTGTTCCCAAGCACTCTGTGCGTTAGATGAACACCAGTTGTTCATCTTGATCAGCACTATAGGATAATATCACCTGATGAAAAAGCTACCGTCTGATGTGAAGCAAGTTCTCAGTGCTAAAGAGAAGTTGATTGCGACTTCAAAAAAGGAAAATTGGTTAGAGGAAGTCCAGCGTGCTAACCAAATTTGTCTCAATGACACTTCGTGGCTGGCATTTGTGAACAGTAAACTGTCCTGGGATATTAGGTTACAAAAGTCCCTAGAACTTATCAAATAAGAATTGGAGGTAAGTCAGTGGGTGAAATTAAACATAAAATGCGCTCTTGGTTCGTAGTTAGCGCTAAAGGGCTCAAGGCAATGATTTTAAGGGCTAAAGCCCTTACTACAAACTTTCGTTTATTTACACCTACCTACTTATCACACAAAACAAGCCGTGCTGCAAAAAAAATGCCGCAGCAAAAAGAGACTCCCTATGTTCAACTCAGATTAATGGCACTTTCCCCAAGAGGTAAACAATTTACTGCTGATATCAATGACCATATCACGAAACAAATTGTAACTTTCAACAACCTGAACCAACTGGAATTGACTTTATATTTGCGTATTTTCCCTTATTATATCAGTCAAGAAATATATAATAACAGGGTGCAGAGGATAGGGAACAGGGGACAGCGCTGTCATCTGTTCCCTGTTCTCTATCACCTGAAGCGGCGAAAAGCAAATGTCTCTCAGTCCAAATGGTCGTATGCTGAATTAGATGGCTTCATCCACTCTGTTGTCATGAATAATTCTTCAGTCATAAGAGTAGATGCTGACTATTGCAATCAGTTGCATCCGTGTTGGGGACATACAAATAAACACAACTGTCCAAACCAAGGATTGACGATTGGCTGTAGTAGAAGTCGTGGATTTGAGTTATATGCAGATTTGGTTGGAGGGCGAAATGTCGCAATGAGAACGTTGTTACTCCGGCAAGACGGTCGTAATACGGGGCTTCTTGTAACAGCCTACCCCCCTAAATCCCTAATTCATGGGAACAACACCATTGTCTCTCCTTTTAGGGCAGACCTTAGCGGGGTGCGTCGGATGCGTGAAACCAAAACCCAAAAGCTTTCAAGCTTTTTAAAACCAAGGTGGAATTTAAACACAATTCCCCTCAAAATTCACTCATGATGGCTGGAAAGTAGAAAAGAAGACTTTAGTCAAGATGATATGCTACTGTCTTTTTCGAGTAAAGCCTCCAAATTTAACAAGCAATAAATCACGATCTGCCAGAAGGCTCATTACGCTGGTTTGTTGAAGACTGCCGCTCCTCTCAAAGTTTGTGGGTTTAGCCTTATGTCTGACCTTCCTTTCACTTTAGATCAGTTACGTATTCTCAAAGCGATCGCTGCAGAAGGCAGCTTCAAGCGCGCCGCTGATAGCCTGTACGTTTCGCAACCTGCCGTTAGCTTGCAAGTGCAAAACCTAGAACGGCAACTAGATGTCCCGTTATTTGACCGAGGAGGACGTCGCGCCCAATTAACCGAAGCCGGACATCTACTTCTGAGCTACGGTGAAAAAATCCTCAGTCTGTGTCAGGAAACCTGTCGCGCGATTGAGGATTTACAAAATCTCCAAGGCGGGACTTTGATTGTTGGCGCTTCTCAAACCACCGGCACCTATCTTTTACCCCGGATGATTGGGATGTTCCGACAAAAATATCCAGATGTGGCGGTGCAATTGCACGTCCACTCTACCCGCAGAACCGCTTGGAGTGTCGCTAACGGACAGGTGGATTTGGCAATAATTGGCGGCGAAATTCCGGGTGATCTGGTGGAATCTTTGGAAATTGTTCCATACGCCGAGGATGAACTGGCACTGATTGTACCTGTAGCTCATCCCTTTGCCAAACTTGAAACGATTCACAGAGAAGACCTATATAAATTACAATTCATAGCTCTCGATTCTCAATCTACTATCCGCAAGGTCATTGACCAAGTGCTATCACGCTGTGACATTGATACGCGACGTTTTAAAATCGAAATGGAACTAAATTCCATAGAAGCGATTAAAAATGCCGTACAATCCGGTTTGGGGGCAGCCTTTGTCTCGACCTCGGCAATTGCTAAAGAGTTACAAATGGGGGTGCTGCACTGTTCTCCGATTGAAGGTGTCATAGTCAAGCGGATGCTGAGGCTGATTTTTAATCCTAATCGCTACAGATCCAAGGCAGCAGAAGCATTTAGTCGGGAAATTCTACCCCAGTTTGCTACACCTGGATGGAGTATGGAAGTGTTAAAAACGTCACACAAAGCCATAACAGTCAGTGCATTCGATGTAGGAACGCATAATTCTCACGATGATTAAGATGTAGTCATTAGTCATTAGTCATTGGTCATTGGCTCTTGACTATTGACCATTGACTATAGACTATGGACTATGAACTCTTGACGAATCATGGAAGTTTATTGCACTCGTCCACACTGCCCTCGCCCGCAAAACAATTTTCTAGATTTAGATGATCATGCGACCTTGAGAACGGTGCAGCAAAAATACTGCACAACTTGTGGTATGCCGCTGATTTTGGTGGGACGCTATCTACCAACAAGGTTACTGGGACGAGGCGGATTTGGAGCAGCGTTTTTGGCACGCGATCGCTATACCCCAGGAATGCGCCAATGCGTGGTTAAGCAATTTCAACCAGCAGGCAATTTAAGCCCTACTCAACTGCAACTGGCACAAGATTTATTTGAGCGAGAAGCAGTTGTTCTAGAGGACATAGGGCACTTACACGAGCAAATCCCTGACTTGTTTGCTTATTTTCCCGTGATCGTTCCTAGCTTGCAACCCGGACAGCAAGACCAGTTTTTTTATTTAGTACAGGAATATATTGACGGACAAGATCTAGAGCAAGAGTTAGCCCAAAAGGGCAAGTATTCAGAACAAGAAGTTTTGGAAATCTTGCGAGAAATTCTCAAGCTACTCAAGTTTGTTCACGAAAAAGGCATTATCCACAGAGACATCAAACCTTCTAACATCATGCGCCATCGTAACGGCAAACTTTACTTGCTAGATTTCGGCGCAGTCAAACAAGTTACAAACGCTCCCATTGGTGCATCTGGTGCTTCCACTGGTATATATTCTATGGGATTTGCTCCGCCCGAACAAATGTCTGGAGGTCAAGTCTTCCCATCTACAGACTTGTACGCTTTGGCTGTCACAACCCTGATGTTACTAACGGGTGAAACACAGATAACTCAGCTGTTCGATGGCTATAGTAACCAGTGGAAGTGGCAAAGTCATATAACTGTCAGTAGGCACCTTGCTGATATTTTAAACAAAATGCTCCTAAGCGCAGCCAATCAACGTTATCAGTCAGCGCAGGAAGTTTTAGAGGCGATCGACGCACCTCAAAAACCTGTACCTTCTACAAAAATTAATCGTCGTCAACCTGCTGTAACTCCACAGCCACAGTCACAGCAAATACAGGCTCCACCGCAACAAAAGCCGTCTCCTTCTGTTAGTCCGCCTGCACAGCAATTTTCTCTTATAAAAGTATTAGCAAGAGCAGCGTTTAGTGGGTTTGAAGGAGCATTGATTGCGATTGGTCTTTTGAGTTTGCTGAAATCGCCAATCATTACCCTGGCTGCTTCTTCTGTCATTTTATTAGGGTTGATTCTTGCCCAATGGAAGCACTGGATTGGAGGATCTGATTTATTCATTTTTCCTGCAATCACATTGCCGATTGTCCTATTCTTTTTACGTGGCAGTCTTACCATCCAAGAAGTCGTTATTTTGTCTATTGCAGCTGCTTTAGTGGCGATCGCAGTTACAGCACTCTTTCGTCTCATTTACAAATTGTTATCCTTGATACTTTAAACAGAGGAACTCACGGTTACTGAGTGGGAATATTCCAATCTCAAATCCCTAATTGCCAAGCGCTGTGCAACTTGAGATTTATTTTTGCCAACATATTTAAATAATCATCGTAAAAAAAATGCTTCACAGCCTACCAAGCACAGCTTAGATAAATTGCTTGCGACTACTTTAACGCTAGGTTAATAAATTTAACTCAAGGTTAAACGCAGTAATGACACAAGCATCCAGTGGTTTGCAAATATATTTAGTACATAATCCGAAATACTGCGACTTAAGTTTGTAGTTTAAATTTGTTGTATTCCTAGTAAACGCAGATGCCAGAAAAGCTTAAAAGTTGAAGCAAGACTTATGGAAATTTGGTAGTATCTCTAGAAGAGAAAAAGATTTTTCCTCCATAAGCAATGCTGGCATAATTTAATTTCGACCATCGAAAGTAACCTAGCTTATCCAGAAACAACGCTTTTGTATAATCAATAATTCGTAACTAATTACAAATTACTTTGTTCAAGCAAGCAAATATATTTCTGGAATAAAACATGAATAATTATAAATTTGAAATGATTTTTACTTTCTAATAGTATTAATACAAAGAATTAAAAAAAGTAACAAATTATGAAAAACTCAAAAATATAAATAGCCAGAATTAATTTATTTTAATAAAAAAATAGCTATGATGTCACAAAAAAACGAAACTGCGGTTTTGGTTCTAACTCTGGTGATTACACTGGGATTAGTAAGTGCTGTTTATTGGTGGCTGAATCGTTCTGGTATTAACATAAGTTCTTTTAGCAACAATCAATCACAACAAGTTGAATCGAATATTGAAAACTTTGCCCAAGTACCAAATATCCCCTCTGGCTTATTTAGCTATGGTGGTAGTACCACTTGGGCACCAATCCGTAAAGAAGTTGATTCAGCTATTCAAACTGTCTTTCCTCAATTTCAACTACGCTACACCAACCCCACTTCAGGCGCACCTGGTTCAAGTAGTGGCATCAAAATGCTGTTAAATAACCAATTAGCTTTTTCTCAGTCGTCGCGCTCAATTAAAAATGAGGAATACCAACAAGCGCAACAACGGGGCTTTACACTCAAAGAAATACCTGTAGCAATTGATGGTATTGCGATCGCAGTGAACCCCAGTCTCAACATCCCTGGTTTAACAGTTGCCCAAGTCAAAGAAATATACACAGGTAAAATTACTAACTGGCAGCAAGTAGGCGGTCCCAATCTACCGATAATACCTTACTCTCGCCGTATAGAAGAAGGTGGCACCGTCGAATTTTTCGAGGATAACATCTTAGGGAGTGAAAAGTTTGGGGAAAATGTGCAATATATTCCTACGACAACCGAAGCCTTAAGAGAAGTAGCGAAAAATACTGGTGGTATGTACTACGCCTCTGCTCCTGAAGTTGTCGGACAATGTAGTGTTAAATCCCTGCCATTGGGAAAAACAGCCGATAAACTGGTTCCACCCTATCAGGAACCATTCGTTCCTCTTTCTGAGTGTTCGCAAAAGCGTAACCAACTCAATGCAGCTGCTTTCCAAAGTGATCAGTACCCCATCACTCGACGGTTATTTGTGATTGTGAAACAAAATGGTCAAACAGATCAGCAAGCAGGAGAAGCTTACGCTAGGTTACTGCTGACAAATCAAGGTCAGGAATTAATTTCTAAAGCTGGATTTGTTAGAATTCGCTGATTGAGAAGAACTCAGCTTGGGCTAAACGCAAAACACAGCTCAAGACAAGGATCTTCAAAGGGAGATTCCGCATGGTGGAAGAATTCTTTTTTTCTCTCGCCTTTAAATTCAAAGAGCCACTGTAGTGGATCGGTTCTGCGGCATAAAGCAAATGGCGCGGGCTTAGTATTATTCCTCGCCACCCAGTCAGACAGAATTCACCTGGGAATTCTGACGTAGATTGCTGAGTTGTTTCTTGGTCAAACAATTTGTGCAAGACATCTTGGGTGGTCAAGCATTGCTTGCCTAACGTGGAAGCAAGTTCCACTACCACCCAAGCGTCGCAAAAAAGTGGCTGGTCGTTCTAGTAGCATCTACTACAGTTTTGCCCCAGACATTATTCCTCAATGTTCAATCCAGCCCTTGCCGTTGGGGCACAAACAAGGGCAATTTGTTGCTCCCTACCAAGAAGCTCTTGTCCTCCCTTATGAATTTCCTGGTAAACGAAACAAATTGAACATTAAGGCTTTCCAATCCGGAAAGTAGCGAATTATGTGCAATCTGTTTGTGGTGGTCAAACAGATTGGTCAAATCAAGCAGCAAGAAAGTGTCAGTGTCGTTAACTTACTGCTAACTCAGCAGGGATAGTGAACTCAATACCCAAGTAGGGTTTGTCAAAATTCGCTCTCCACTGCATCTGGTCTTGCTTTAGCTGACTCTGTTAATGGACTCTGCTGGCAAGCAAATGAGATTGTCGCCTTGAGTGAGGATTAATCCGCGTTGACGCAGTTTGCCCATCAAGCGGGTGACGGTGACACGGGTCGAACCGATCGCACTGCCAATTTGGGCATGGGTGAGGGGGAACGGCAGGCAATAACCGCGAATCACATCTGGATCGGTATCGCTCATTGCCGGTTCTCCATATTCCTCAATCAACAATGTGAGGAATCCTAAGAGTCGGTCAATTGTGCGCCGTTGTCCTAAGGCACTCAGCCACAGCAGCTTGCGCTGGTGCTGATACCTGAAGGCATCCATAACTTCGCGGCGGAAGTGAGGCCAGTTGTCTAAATCGTGCCAGTACATCCACAGCACCGCAGTTTGATCAACGTGGGCGTAAGCCTGGAGTGTGAACGGTGACTGAGCAACAATTTCAAACGGTTGTCCCGCACCAACAAACCCTAAGAAAGCTTCTTCTGGCGTTCTGTTGATACGTCGAGATGTTAGTTGACTGGCAGTTGCACTAACCTGGGCGGTTCCCACCATGCGGATCGCACCCCTTTGCACCAAATACAGCAATCCAGGTCGGGCTGGAATGCGCTCATCTTTGCTAAAGGTGCGGCAGCGGTAGTGTTCCTGAGCCCAATCAAGAATTCGTTGCCAAGTCAGAAAAGGACGTGATGCCTCAGAAAAGGAGGATGGAGATTGCATAGGTAACTAAGAGCGTTCGGCTGAAGACAAATACGTCATAAAAAGGTGCAAGGAGTGCCTTTTTGTTGGCACTTCAGGCATTAAACCTAGCCGTGCCAGTCATCCAAAAGGTAGAAAGTTATGTTCTACTCTTTTGTTATACTTCTTACTGTACAATGATGGTAGTAAAATTTACCCCTTATTAATTAAATTTTGCACAATTCTAATTTTTCTTTTTGTAAATTAAACTTATATCCTAAGACAGATGACATAAAACCAACACCTTCAGACAACAGTGAGTTTACCTGAAAAGTCTCGGCATCAAAATTTACTGGTTAGTAAATACACAGCTATAAAGCAGTTAATATACAGCATTTTAGATACCAGTTTAAGTAATTATACTAAAAACAGACTTATAATATGTAGAACATATAAAAATATTCCTCTATCTCAGGGTAGAGATGAGAATAAAATTATTTATATTTCAGGCATAGCTTTGCAGCTGTCAAAATCTGAGAAATTTCCCGCGATGGAGATTGCCAATGGCATTGTTTCTCATATTTCAGGAAACCATGACCAAGATTTCAAAATTCAAGTCGTTTCCCCTGGCTGGATTCATTTGGAAGTGACTCACCCGCTGTTGGCTGCTTGGCTGCAAAGCCTCGCCCTTAGCACAGGTGGACAAATCAATTCAAAATTCAAAATATGTCCTGCGGACACGCTACGCCGTACCGTGCAACCTCCGCAGGAGGCACAAAATTCAAAATTAAAGCTCTCTCCCTCATCCCCCTCATCTTCCTCATCTTCCTCATCTTCCTCATCCCCCTCACTCCCTCACTCCCTCACTCCCTCATCTTCCTCATCCCCCTCATCTTCCTCATCCCCCTCATCCTCCTTATTCACTGCTCAATACGCTCATGCACGCTGCTGTTCACTAGTGCGGTTGGCGATTGTTGAGGGATTGATCCAACAGGGGGAACCAAATCAAGACGATAGTGAAAGTTCTAAGCAAAGGCTTTTGTCAAGCATTCTTACCCCTAATCCTATTCCTTGGCTGAACTGTGATGAAAAACTCCGCTTCCATCACCCTGCTTCCTATCGCCTCATTAACGAATTAGTACGAGTGGTAGACTCTTTGGCGTTTCCTAATTTGGGTAGATCACTCAACTGGGAAAAAGCTGCGACCCCTTTAAGTCGAGCTTTTGAAACTTTCTGGTGTAAATGCCAGATTTTTGGCGAGGTGAAAACTGCCTCCCCAGAACTCGCTCAAGCCAGAATCGGATTAGTCTTGGCTACACAGTCAGTCTTAAAATTTCTGCTGGAAGAAAAATTAGGTATTATTGCGCCTTATGAAGTATAAACAATAAAGCCTACAAAAAATAAACTTTTTTTAACAACTATTGACTCGTCTAATCCAGCAATGTATATTATCTGGTGTGTGAGGAGCGAACCAGCAAGAGCACCGAGACGAAACACGGCCAGTCGTCGGTGCTCTTTCTGATTTTGTTAGCGCCATGAGGCGTGTATAGATTTGTTAGAGACGCGGCATGGCGCGTCTGTACATTTGTTCATTGTCAGAAAGAACTACCAACCATTCAGGAGAGCAAGAATTTTTCAATAGCTGCTGCGGCTCCGTCTTGCTCAACGTCAGGAGCCACCCACTGGGCGATCGCTTGCACTGCTTCTGGTGCATTACCCATAGCGACACCAATGCCAGCATACTCTAACATTTCCACATCGTTGAAGTTATCGCCAATAGTCATGACGTTGGCTCTTTGGAGTCCCAGTAATTCTTCAGCTAAGTAACGAACTCCAGCACCTTTGTTGACACTCGGGTTAGTCGCTTCAAAAAATGTGGCAACAGATGTGGTGAGATACAGTTCGGCGGGAGTGTATTGGCGGCGCAAATTTCCCAGCAACTGTTGAATAACATTTGTGTCGTCGCACAAAGCCAAAACTTTTGTGGGTTCATCGCTGGTGACTTGGCGTAAGTCTCCCACAGCAATCGGGGTAATGCCAGTACGTTCTCCGTAAAGTGCAGTTTCCCTGGTTATCTCGCGTACGTAGAGTTGGTCATTAATGTAAAAATGAACAGATAAGAGCGATCGCAGTTCTGGTTGTTCAAAATAGTCTAGAAGCTTGTGTGCTAATTCTCGAGAAACCGGCAAATGGCGATGAATTTTTTGGTTGGCAGGGTCTTGAATCCAAGCTCCCTGGTAAGCTAACAACGGTAGATTAGAGCCAATTTCTTGATGAAAGCGCAAAGCTGAGCGATACATACGACCGGTGGCGATCGCCACCTGAACACCCCGGGAACGCGCCGCAGCAATTGCCTGCTTTACGGCTGTGCTGATACTGTTAGATTTTCCGGCGATCGTCCCATCGATATCTACAACCAGTAGTTGAATATCAAGAGTAGATAAACCCTGAATTTCAGGTGATGCCAATTCAGTGGTAGACACTTTATGCATAATTGATGAGTAAATATTAAAGTCCCAGTAAGAGATTAACAGGCTATTAATCTGTTGAAAGTGGTAAGGGCGAACACGGTTGACGAGTTAATGCTACCAAACGTATGAAACCATAGTTATATAGATATACAGCTTAGAGTAGTGGAACTGTGGGTAGTAGCTCGTAGATCTTAGATAGAAAGAAAAATCTTACCTACGAACTATTACTTAGTATCGACTTACAAATTTTTTAAAACTATAAAATAAATAATTTTTATATTTATATTTTTTATATATAGAAAATCCTGGGTGTGATTTAGATCATTGATGTTGCAAGGATTGCGCAATTAACTTAATAACAATGGAGAAATAGCTTTTTTCGGAAAACAGCATTATAAAAAGCTCAAATTTCATAAATTTGAAATAAAGAATCGGAAAATATAAAAATTCAAAAAATTCTGCTTTTAGATATAGTTACTTAATACAATCCCAGGATATAACTTAGTTAATCAGCAAAATCACGCAATTTCAAACAGGTGATTGAGCTTATGGATCAGAGTATTTTACAATTTAAGACTAAAAAATAAAGGGTTTTAGGGTTTTTATGATCAAGAAAAAATTAACAGGACTCTTCGCTGCTGCGGCAGCTATCACAAGTGTATTTTCCGCTGTTGCTCCTGCAAGCGCCGCTACATTTACCTGGGATAATTTACAAACCTATGATGTCAAAGACAAATCAACTGATGATTCAGGCTTCCAATCCCGGATTCCTCAGTTCCAGCAATATGTACAACAAGAAGGAATTTCAATTCCTGAAGACAAATTAAATAGACTAGATCCCTCGAGGCTGAGCCTGAAAAACGACAATAATATTCGCGTTTGGTTCCTAAATGAGGGCGCAGGCTACAAAGACCAGTTGGCTTTTGAAGCGATCAAAGGCTCTGAATACCAAAAAGGATTGGTTTTTGATAACATTTCCTGTAATACCTCTAATAGCGCCAATTCAGCGTGTCAGCTTGGGGAAAATTCTGGTGCTTTGGATATTGGAGATTACGTTGATTTAGGTACGATATCAGGCGGCTCACAACTCAATTTCTTCCTAAAAGCAGATGGATTTAATAATCCCAATGGAAATGTGTATGGGGCAGATCCAACTCAAAATCCAGACAACTTGGATCACATAGTAGCTTATGAAGTAGATGATTACCTGTTGTTGGGTTTTGAAGATTTATATGGACCACAAGGTTCGACAGCAGACGGAAATGGCAATATAGCAGCTGATCGCGACTTTAACGACGTAGTTTTCCTGATTGATTTTGGTAGGGACAATATCGCTACAGTTCCAGAACCAGCAAGTGCGATCGCTCTATTGGGTGTGGGAGCAGTTGGTATACTGAAACTGCGTCGCCGTCGCCAAAACAAAGGTAAAGAAACAGCGTGAACTACCCCATCAAGCGCAGAGCGCTTAGGGTGGAGCTTCCAACTTCACAGAGGAATGCCGCATCTTAGGCTTACGCCCGCGAATTGGTCTTACTTCCTCTCCATTGGCGTAAGCCTCCCCCGTCCCAGAGGAGGACAGCATTCTGAGACCTTCTGCTCTAATATTCATCGCTGCATTATCATCTCTATCATGATGAGTACCGCAACTTGGACAAGTCCAAGTCCTGACATCTAGCGGTAACTTAGAGATTTGATAATGACAATTAGAGCAAAGTTTGGAACTGGGGAACCATCGGTTTATTTCTACCAACTTGCCACCACTGCGTTCTAATTTGTAGGACAAGAAGTTGACAAAGGTTCCCCATCCTGTATCAGAGATTGCTTTCGCTAGTTTATGGTTACGAACCATGCCCTTGACGTTTAGATTTTCAACCACCACAACTTGATTGTTATCAACTATCTTTCTAGACAGTTTGTGTAAGTAGTCTTGACGGACATTGCTAAGTCGTTCGTATACCCTAGCCACAATTCTTGTAGCCTTGAAACGACGATTGCTGCCTTTTACTTTGCGTGCAGCAATGCGTTGTTTCTTGGCTAGTTTCTTCTCATGTTTGCAAGCGTGTTTTGGGTTTGGATATTTAGAAACTTTTTCGCCATCATAGGTAATTGCAAAATCCTTGATACCCAAATCAATACCAATCACCTGCACCCAAGTATTTGATGCTGAGTAATCACCCTCATATTCCATCAACACAGAAGCATAGTACTTACCTGATGGGCATTTACTAACGGTGACAGTCTTGATAGTTCCATCAAGTGGTCGGTGTATCTTAGCTCTTACTTTCCCGAGGGTTCCTGGGAACTTCAAGCAATCATCGATTTGTTTTACTTTCTGTGGGTATTGGATCGATTGACGGTGATGTTTTGATTTGAACCTAGGATATTTTGCTCTACCTTCAAAAAAGTTTTGATATGCACGACTCAGATTGAGGCTTACAGATTGCAAAACCTGTGAATAGCACTCTCCCAACCATTCAGTTTCTTTATCTTTTTTGAGTGCTGGCAACAAAGAGTTTAGCCCAGACTGAGACAAGCCTTTACCAGTTGCTTTATAGGTTTCAATGCATTTATTCAACCCATAGTTCCACCACCAACGCGCACAACCAAAATGCTGTGCAAGTATCTGAACTTGTTGTTCTGTAGGATACAACCTAACTTTTACGGCTTGCCGTCTCATCTGAACTTTTCCCAAATATCGACCTGTTACTATTATATACATATTGCAATAATATTATTCCGCACAAGTCTGGGCGAAACTAAATGTTCTCTGTCCTCATTCGGCAATACTCATATCAGTTGAGAACGATTTCGGTTTAAAGCGCTGTCCATCCCCACCTTATGGGTACATTGAAGGTGGGGACTTCCGCGATACTGTTAATTTTTTCTACAGGATTCTTTCTACAGGTTAGATTTGTCGTGGAAGTCGCTGGCTAAAATAGGTTTATGTCCCAAACAACACCTACAAATCAGTTGGCTTCCGATTCCTTGACGACAACACGCCCCACATTCATCCTAGTGGATGGTCACTCCCTGGCATTTCGTTCGTACTTCGCTTTTGCAAAAGGAAGAGACGGCGGACTACGAACAAAGACGGGGATTCCTACAAGTGTATGTTTTGGTTTTCTCAAATCCCTATTGGAAGTTATGGGAAGCCAACAGCCACAAGCAATGGCGATCGCCTTTGATTTGGGTTTGCCAACTTTCCGCCACGAAGCAGACGATACATATAAAGCAGATCGTCCAGGGACACCAGAAGACTTTGTTCCAGATTTGAAAAATCTGCAAGAGTTGTTGGATGCTTTGAATCTGAAAATTGTCACTGCTCCTGGTTACGAAGCAGACGATGTGTTGGGAACTTTAGCACAAACTGCGACGGCTGCTGGATATCAAGTCAAAATTGTCACAGGCGATCGCGACTTATTTCAACTTGTTGACCCCGAAAAAGAAATCAGCGTTTTATATTTTAGTCCGGAAGCGCTAAAGGGTTCAAGAGCAAGCATTACGGAATTTGGACCAGAACAAGTTAAAGAAAAGCTTGGTGTTGCACCATCCCAAGTTGTTGATTATAAAGCTCTTTGCGGCGATAAGTCAGATAATATTCCTGGTGTCAAAGGAATTGGCGACAAAACAGCGGTGCAGTTGCTGAACACGTATGGTTCCCTTGACAAAATTTATGCTGCGTTGGGTGAAATTAAAGGCGCAACTCAGAAAAAATTAGAAGCTGGAAAAGAAGATGCTGAAAAATCTCGTTACTTAGCGGCGATCGTCGTTGATGTTCCCCTAGAAGTTGATTTAAAAAATTGCATTCTCCAAGGCTTTGACACAAACAACCTCACACCCATTTTAGAAAAGCTAGAATTTAAGTCTTTTTTGGGCAAAATTAACGAACTTCAGCAACAGTTCGGTGGTACTGAGGAAACACCACAAACTCAAACATCAGAACCACTTCCCACTCCCCACTTCCCACCCCCGAGTAATGAGGATAATGATTTGTGGTTTTTCACTGCTGATGATACAGCAGCTCAACAGCAACCTGCTGCTTCTGCTATTAAACCACGCATCATTAATACCCCAGAGCAACTCAGCGACTTGGTGAACCTGCTGCAAAAATTTACAAACCCACAGACACCCGTTGCTTGGGATACTGAAACCAGCGATTTAGAACCACGGGACGCTTCGTTAGTGGGAATTGGTTGCTGCTGGGGAACAGAACCTGATGAAGTCGCTTACATACCCATTGGTCATAAAGTAGGGGAAAATTTAAACAAAGACCTTGCACTAGAAGCACTACGCCCAATTTTAGAAAGTGCTGATTATCCTAAAGCTTTGCAAAATGCTAAATTTGACCGCTTAGTTCTACGGTGTCAAGGAATCAAGCTAGCGGGAGTCGTGTTTGATCCGATGCTAGCAAGTTATGTCCTCAATCCAGATAGTAACCATAATCTGAGCGACTTGGCTCTGCGTTACCTGGGTTTGACAGCGAAAAGTTATGCCGAATTAGTTCCAAAAGGCAAAACGATTGGCGATTTGGACATTCCCACCGTAGCAGATTACTGCGGCATGGATGCTTATAGCACATTCAAACTGGTGCCAAAATTGCGGGAGGAACTGGAGAAAATTGATGTAGAGACGCGACGCCAGTCGCCTGCGGAGGGAGACCCTCCTGCAGCGCTGGCTCGCCATGGCGCGTCTCTACAAAAACTCCTGCTGGAAGTGGAACAGCCGCTAGAACCAGTTTTAGCTCAAATGGAGTATACAGGCGTCCGCATAAATACAGCTTATCTGCAAGAACTGTCGCAGCAGTTAGAAGTAGATTTAGCCAAGTTTGAACAGCAAGTTTACGGCATTGCTGGGGAGAAATTCAACTTGGGTTCCCCCAAACAATTGAGCCAGATATTGTTTGAAAAATTAAAATTAAGCACTAAGTCTTCCCGCAAAATTCAAACCGGTTATTCTACAGATGCTGCGACATTGGAAAAGCTGCAAGAAGTCGATACAACTGGCATTATTGATGCCATTATCGAGTATCGTACTCTTTCTAAATTGAAGTCCACCTATGTAGATTCTTTACCAAAGTTGGTGCGTCCCGATACTCAAAGAGTGCATACCGATTTTAACCAAACGGCGACGTCTACTGGCAGGTTGTCCTCTTCCAATCCAAATTTACAAAATATCCCGATTCGCACTGCTTTTAGCCGCCAAATTCGTAAAGCATTTGTACCAGAACCAGGTTGGCTGTTAATCGCTGCTGATTATTCACAAGTTGAATTGCGGATTTTGGCTCATTTGAGTCAAGAGCCTGTTTTAGTAGAAGCTTATCAACAAAATGAAGACATTCATACTGTAACGGCGCGGTTAATTTTTGAAAAAGAAAATGTAACATCAGACGAGCGACGGTTAGCAAAAACCATCAACTTTGGTGTAATTTATGGAATGGGTTCCGTTAGGTTTTCACGCTCAACTGGTGTGGATAAAGCGGACGCCAGCGAGTTTATCAAGCGCTTTAACAACCGCTATCCCAAAGTTTTTGAATATTTGGAGAAAGTGAAAAAGCAAGCGATCGCCCAAGGTTATGTAGAAACAATATTAGGGCGTCGTCGTTATTTTGAGTTTACTAGTAACAGCATACGCAAGTACAAAGGCAACAAACCAGAAGATGTTGATCTGAAAAAACTTGGTAATTTAGGTGCTTACGATGCTGGGTTATTGCGTGCTGCTGCCAATGCACCGATTCAAGGCTCCAGCGCTGATATTATCAAAATTGCAATGGTGAGGCTGCATGAAGTTTTGCAAAATTACCAAGCGCGTCTTTTGTTACAAGTACACGACGAATTGGTGTTTGAAGTTCCACCAAAAGAATGGGAAGAATTACAACCGCAAATTAAGTCCCTGATGGAAAGTGCGGTATCGTTGAGTGTACCGTTAGTTGTAGATGTGCGTGCAGGTGACAATTGGATGGAGACGAAGTAGGATGACAGGAAATATTTAACATGAAAGAACTCAGAACTCAGTTGTCAGAATTCAGAATGAAGAAATGAATAGAGTCCGAGTAAGCGAGTGTAATTCTGTACAACGCCCTTGGGGAGTAAAAGGGGGAAACACCACACCAAATTGAAAATTTGGTGGTCTACAATCACCTGTAAGGGTCTTACCGTGAACTGATTGATTCTGAGTTCTGAGTTCTGTACCTATCGTTCTTCTTCAAGATTTCCCCTTTCTACTTCTTCTTACTTGAGATAAAAATTGAATACGTGTTTATCTGATTTATATGTCAAATTTCTGTATTCCGAAGTTGAGAGAGGAGGGAAAAAGTAGGATTGGAACCGACTTAAGCTTTCACAAGTTTCTAAGGGAAAAGGTTTTTTCTCAGGAACATCATCCCACCCTACGACAAGGACACCACCTTCACGTAAAGACTCGTAGCATCCCGAAAATGCTTCTTCTACGTCTTTTCTATCATTCAATCCTCAACCAAAAACTCCATTACAGATAATTAAATCTAAATCGTTATCTTTGAAGTAAAGCTTTAAATCACTCATAGAGCCAGTAATATGCTTTTTGGCTCCATAAATTTTTTTCATTGGGTTAATATCAATCGTCCAGTATTCTTTTTTTCAAACCATTTTTCATAGTGCTTTGTGTAAGAACCACATCCTACAAATAGCACTTTAGTAAATTCTTTTCGCTCAAGAAAATAGGGAATAATTTTTTGTTCCAATATGTAGCGATCGTGATTTATGATCGGCATTTCCCGACCTAAAACTGTGTAGGTAACGACTTTTAAGCCTCGCAAAATCATTTTCGGGTTAGTGAGCATATGTAATTTATAACACGTATAAATTTGCCAACACGTGTATTAAACAGGACAGACTTAAAATTTAAGTTAATAAAAGTTTAAATATGAGTAAAAACATAATTGTGCAACTATGTTTTTAGTAGTGGATGTATGTGCTGGTAAAAATAATTCTTAAACTTCTTATACCAATTCTCTCTAAACTTGCACTTAATAAATATTCCTCTTTTCCTTGGCGTTCTTGGCGTTCTTGGCGGTTCCTTTTTTAATATTAAGTGCATCTTCATGGGGAATTGGTATTACACTTATTCATGAATCAATAGAGAAAAACGTACCAACGCAGTATTTCTCCTGATTTGTGAGTTTTGTGTTCTGTGTTCTCTCCCCTCACAAAAAATCTTTTTTTCAAGAAGCCTATTCATCAAGACCGCACGAATTATTTCAGCGCCTTTGGTGAAACCGTACCCTCAAAACTCTTCATCGACAAAAAATTCGGTGTCGTCTGATTCAGAATTCCTTTCGTTGGAACCAGCAAGACCCCAAAGGGGTTGCAGCAGCGCCACGCCAATTATCCCTACGCCAGCACTGAAAGCTAGCACTAAACCTACTGGGATTTGAATCGACTGGAACGTAAGAAATCTTAAAGATACTGGTTCAGCGTTTTGAACTGCGAGAATGGCTGTTCCCACCACCCATAAAGCCACAACTATCGATATCAGTAAATTAGCAAGAGTTTTCATAAACGAGTTATTCTCCCTTGGGTTCTGGTATTCCTTCAAAAATAACACCACCTTAGGTGTGGAAAGTTTCTAACCTCAAGCCTTCCTGTTGCAAAACTTCATACAAGGAGACACTAGAGGTAGAATATACCTAATCCTTTCTATATGTAGCAAGGTATAGATAAATTCACGTTTTCTGGTTTCGGGTCAAACAAAGGTAGAAATTCAGCAACCAGAACTGCTTAATCAAAAAAGCGCATCTGATGCACCTTCATTAATTTGTCACAATAGTATCAGTCATTTATCGACTGGCTGAACCAGCATAGTCGGGGATATATTTAATCCCACAATATGGTGCTGGATTATGGTTTGGGGTGAACATCAGCGCAGCAGCCTTCTTTAGGTGATGGGCGTTGTCAACAATAACTGGTGTGGGGTATCTCGGTTAGTGATTTTTACCGTCCAACTCAAGTCAGGTAGGACTTGGGCTACTGTGCGGGCAAACTGCAACGAGAAAGCGAGTATCGTAGACAACAAGAACTGCTTGCTGTTTTGTGTAAACTGTTTCAAGGTAATTTACAATCGCTCGTGTCACTTTTCGCTCCTTGGGGAAAGTGAACTCATCAGCAATCATGCCTAGCCATTGATCGGTACTGAATTTCATTTTACCGGAATCGCTACTGACGCCGATTTTTGCCAATTTCTCTGCTCTATCGTGAACACTGCTTTTCAAGTAGCTTTGCGCAAACTGAGTATAGAGATAATTCTCCCCATCGTACTTTTTCTCACCGATTCTGAGCAATGTCAACCCCTCAGCAGCCCTTCGCCAGTTATCACCTTTGGTCTTTAGTTGCCCCAACCGCATGGCAACAACGCTGCCATTGCCAGATGAGAAGAGGTTTCATTAAAGCACGACAACACGAACCACAAGTCAAAGCGCTTTTGGCAAAAGCTACAGCATCACAGCGCATTGGTTTACTCGCACAAAAAGGCGTTTATGAATTTCATCACCACATCCATCTATTGAACCAATCCGATGGTGTAGAAAAAGTTGCACAGCTTTTGAAATTAAGCAACTCAACTGATGAAGTTAAGCAGCGCGTCCTGCAAATTTTGAAAAAATATCACGATGATCCGTTACTTTTAGGCAAACGCATCATCCTGTTAACTCGCGGTGATGAAGGTTTTCCCAAACCGATTTTGATTTCACACCGACATTATTGCTTTCGCTTGTATGCCGTTATGGACTGTGTATTGATTGAGTCCGATAGCACTTTGCATATTATAGATTTTAAAACTGGTAAATCTGATTTTGACCGACGACAGGCATTAGTTTATTTGCTTGCCGCGCGTTATCTTTATCCTACACATCAAGCGATCGCCTCATTTTATAATTTAGAAGTTTGTAAAAAATCCGAGATAATTCGCGTTACTCAGAGTGAATTAGACTCAATAGAATTTGAATTGGCTGAAATTGCCAGAAAGCATCAGGAAGATTTGCACAAATATCAAGAAAATAACAGTAAGTTTAACAAAATCTTTCCCGCAAATCCTGGTTATCACTGCCGCTTTTGCCCATTTAACTCAATCTGTGAATTTTCTACTTTAAAAGCTTTATCACCGCAGCAAAATGAGAAAAAGAAATTATAAGATTATATAAAAAATGTAAACAAAAACAATATTTTTACCAAGAAAGAACTCAGGATTCAGAATCATTCGTCAGAATATTAAACGCGTCAACTTGATCGCGAACTAAGAGTTCTGGTCAGCCGTATTGGTAAGACAGCCCCCGTCAACAACATGCGGAGACCAACTAGTTTTTTTTCGGCACTTATTTCCCCCGGATTCTCCTTGTGGGGATATTCTGATTACTGTGTTCTGCGTTCTGCGTTCTTCTTAAAAAATCTTGACCTTTGTTCGTAAGCAAAAACCAGCGTTCATTAGCAACAACTCAAGCACCTCGCTGGTGTATCGGGATCTCTCCCACAATCCAGCCTTCGACTACGACATCCAAGTCGAGGAGAGCCGCAACGGAGAGACGCGCCGGATATTGAGCAGCCAAATACCGCAGCAGGTGGCACTGTTCACGGGGTGTGAACTACCTACACCGACCTTACGGTACGGTGTAGGCTTCTGACTTCATTGACCGTCGCCCCTTGCCCTTACGGGTAGGTGGTCTTACACAGCCTCCATCAGCAAGAACGGGGTTCCCTCCGCCCATAGATAATATCCGAATACCTTCATTCCTGATGTTCAATGCTGCATTACCATCACGGTCGTGATGAGTATTACACTTGGGACAATCCCATTCACGAATATCGAGCGTTAACTCATCAAGAACGTGACCGCAACATGAACACGTTTTAGAACTGGGAAAGAATCTTCCAATTTCCACAAGTTGTCCTTCTTTACGCTTCAACTTGTAGTCCAGAAAGTTAACAAACATTCCCCAGCCTACATCGGATATCGACTTTGATAGCTTTCGGTTCCGTACCAATCCCTTCACGTTGAGATTTTCTACAATGATGACTTGGCTTTCGTCTACCAGTTTCCTACTTAGTTTGTGTAGAAAGTCCTGGCGGGAATTTTGAACCGTAGCGTGAACCTTGGCTACTAGTTTTCTGTATTTGTTTCTTGAATTACTTCCTTTTACCTTACGGGCAAATTTCTTTTGTTTTCTGGCTAGATTTTTCTCATGACGCTTAAGATGTTTCGGGTTTGAATGTTTGATAATTTGTTCACCATCATGAACAATGGCAAAGTCTTTGATTCCAAGGTCAATACCAAGCGTCTTGTTGCCAGATAGTTCTCCAGCCTCACCGTCAACCTCAAGCAGGATTGAAGCAAAGTATTTGTCTGTAGGAGTTTTACTGATGGTAACAGTCTTAAGTTTTCCTTCAATCGGTCTATGAAAGACTGCTTTAACAACACCAATTTTAGGGATTTCCAAACAGTCTCCCACAACTTTAACGTTTTGAGGATATTGGATTGATTGCTTATGGTGCTTTGACTTGAACCTTGGAAACTTAGCTCTACCCTCAAAAAAGTTTGTGTAAGCCTTGTTCAAATTGATTGCTACACACTGCAAAACAGCAGAATAACAATCCTCTTTCAACCAAGGATGTTGTACTTTTAATTGAGGCAAGTAAGCTTTGTAAACACTTAATTTTAACGACTTCCCTGTTTCTTCATAGTGTTGAATGCATTGATGCAAGGCATAATTCCAATACCATCTAGCACAGCCAAAAGACTTGGCTAGCGCTTCTTGCTGTTCGGTTGTTGGGTATAGCCTGACTTTAACTGCCTTCAACACTTTTAATTACCTCCTCATTATAGCTATGATAGCATAAATGAGGAAATAATGAGGAAACAAATGAAAGATAAATACATTAGAGTTAGAACATCTGAAAGAAGATTAAATAAACTTCGCTTATATGCAGCTTTAACAGAAAAGACAATGACTCAAGTAATTGATGAGATGATTGACTCGTTAAAAATCCCATCTTATTGACAAAAACGAGGGTACCCCACTCCCGCGCTAACTACCAAGTAAGCATAGGTCGGAGGTACGCCTCGTTTTTGTCCGGCTATTCATCCCACACCTCACTTCGTGTAGGATGTGGGATGAATAGCCGTTTAAGCTAAATAATAAAGTAGGGGTGCAAGGCACTGCGCCTGTACAGGTGTAAGGGTGTAGAAAAATGTTTTCTACACCCCGTCTTTACAATGGTGGTAATTCTTCCAGAATCGTAAACCGGATGTGATTAATCGCTAACTCCCCAATTGAGACATCTTCTTTGGTGAGCCGTAAACCCTTACTTGTTAAAGTTTCAAAGGTAATTCCTTTGCCAATTTCAATGTGATACCAGGATAAACCCATAAAAAACCGTGTAGGATAAGGTCCATCGTTGCCTATATCATCAGGATTTGATTCCATAGGCAACCAGCCAAAACCAGGTAGGTAGAACTCCAACCAAACATGATTAAAGTCCGGTTGCAGGGGAACGTGCTGGTATTCGGCATAGGGGGGACATTTGTAGCGACCTACCGTACGACAGGGAATGCCATTTAAACGGCATAAGGCAAGTAAAACGCCTACATACTCGCCACAGGAACCCACACCTCGCTCTAAAACAATATCTGGGGTGTCAATGTGAGGTTTTATGCCATAGGACAACTCGTCGTAGACATAATTACGGATGCTGTACATTTTCCGCAGCAAATTGGTTTCAGTACCAACTGCTTCACGCGCGCCGCGACGGACAATGTTCGTATCCATTGCTAAATCGTCATCATCTACTAAGTAGCGATCTTGAAATTCTGGTAATAGTTCCTCCAGATCTTCCACATCTGCTGGGGTGAGGCGATATTTAATTCCCCGGACTTCCAAAACTGCTTTCCAACCAAAAATATGCCGTTCGCCTGGGGTGAGGGCATCAAATTTAAAGACTGCCACACGTTGCCCTTCTATCACTTCTTCTATGAAAGGTAAACCAATGGGTTCAACGTGTTTCACCTTTTGGCGGTCAGTTTCCGATGGTAGGGCGATACGCCATTCTACCTCTGGTAAATACACCTCTTCTAATGGGGAAATTTCCTCTAAATAGGACATTTCTATCAGATAGCCATTAGAGAGGGCGTAGCGTTTATCTGGGTCGTAATGGTAATGTAACGGATGAATAAAGGTGCGATCGCGGTAAGATAACTGATGACTCGGGTCAGCATTTGGGTTATCCCGGACATACGGCTCTTCAGAAGCGTAGGCGATGTAAAGATTTTTCTCGCCCGTCTGGCTATTTTTATGTATTGCTATCCCCGAGGGAGAATCAAACGGCGTCAACACGCTGAATTGAACTTCCCCAGTTGCCCTGTCAATGCTGTAGACAGTTTGCTCGGTGCGATCGCAAACCCAAAGCGTATCCTCGTCCACTACCAAACTTTCCACCCCGACCCCAGGGGCATAAAATTTAGTAATTTGTTTTCGCGTAGCGCGGTCAAAAATCAGAATGTCCCCCTGCTTTTCGCAACTGACGTAGACAGTTGATTCCCAAACAGCAATCCCATCAGCCGGATAAGGCAAGGTGACAAAATGTTCCAAACCCAACGAACTCAGCTTGGACAAATAAACACTATTACCCCGAGTCACCCAAAGAGTATCCTCCCAAACCGCAAGACCCGTCACATCCATAAATTCTCGGACTTGATGCGGATTGAGAATTTTCGTGTTGTCAGACTCAGGGTCAATTTCCAGCAAATGCCCTTTGGTAGTATCAATAGCAATCAGTGTATCCTTGATGAATGCGATGCCACAGAGGGCGGCAGCACCAAGGGGTCGAATTGTCCTTTTGCCAAACATTTGGCTAGTGGATAGAAAATTGGGGAGTGCAAGATTCATATTAAACTGGTTTTGTCAACGGTATAGCACGCCTAGAATCAATGGTGGAATGTCTTGTGTGACAAAGTTCCCTACTTCTATTACTCATAATTATCAATATTTTCTGTGATGAAATTCCTCTGAAGTCGTAAGGACAGCCATGTTAGCCGAAGGAGAAAATTGGGAACCGTTAAGAATAACACCTGTACTGTACAGCTTAGAACTCAACCTAATGTAACTTTGTATTGATGGTATTCCAACCATTGCTAAATTATGATGGAATTTTGTAACCATTCCCTGTGACTTACACGATGTCTGCTCATTCTCTGCCTGAAAAAGCCGCCGCCGTTTGGCATAGTTTGGAAGTTGATAAATCACTGGAACTGCTCAAGACAAACGCAGAGACTGGCTTAACGCCCCAAGAAGTACAACAGCGGTTGCAAAAATATGGCCCCAACGAACTAGAAGAAACTGCTGGACGCAGCGCTTGGGAAATTTTGGTCGATCAGTTCAAGAACATTATGTTGTTGATGCTGATTGCCGTAGCCATAATTTCTGGGGTTTTAGACCTGTTAGCTTGGCAACAAGGCTCGTTGAAACCTGGTGAGTTGCCATTCAAAGATACAATCGCCATTTTAGCGATTGTTGTCCTC
The DNA here is from genome assembly GCF_963920835.1 of Scytonema sp. PCC 10023. Classification (NCBI taxonomy): domain Bacteria; kingdom Bacillati; phylum Cyanobacteriota; class Cyanophyceae; order Nostocales; family Scytonemataceae; genus Scytonema; species Scytonema sp. PCC 10023. The sequence goes on along the minus strand of NZ_CAWUDP010000024.1, from coordinate 53,666 downwards.
AACGGCATACTCGGTTATGTCCAAGAAAGCCGTGCCGAAAAAGCCTTGGCAGCCCTGAAAAAACTCTCCTCTCCCAACGTGCGACTTATTCGCGACGGCAAACCAGTGGAGGTGGTAGCCAAGGATCTGGTGCCAGGAGATGTGATGCTGGTGGAAGCTGGGGTGCAGTTCGCCGCAGACGGACGCCTAATAGAAGAGTCTAACCTGCAAGTGCGAGAATCAGCACTGACTGGTGAAGCCGAAGCGGTTAACAAACGGGCAAAACTTATCTTGCCTGAAGAAACATCATTAGGCGATCGCATCAATTTGGTATTTCAAGGCACTGAAGTCGTCCAAGGACGAGCCAAGATTCTGGTCACCAACACTGGTATGCAGACAGAACTTGGCAAAATTGCCTCGATGTTGCAAGCAGTAGAAAGTGAACCCACCCCCTTGCAACAACGGATGACCCAACTCGGTAACGTCCTAGTAACGGGTTCTTTGATTCTGGTAGCGATCGTCGTTGTGGGCGGTCTTTTGCGTGGCGGTAACTTACAAGAACTGTTGGAAGTTTCCTTAAGTATGGCGGTTGCTGTCGTGCCAGAAGGCTTGCCCGCAGTTATTACCGTTACCCTGGCATTGGGAACCCAGCGGATGGTGCGTCAGAATGCCTTGATTCGCAAACTGCCAGCTGTGGAAACCCTCGGTTCTGTAACCACCATTTGTTCCGATAAAACCGGCACCTTAACTCAGAACAAGATGGTGGTGCAGTCAGTTTACACGAACAACAGCGCTTTTCGTGTGACTGGAGAAGGTTACGCCCCTAAAGGGGATTTTCAGTTGGATAGTCAAACAATTTCCATAGACCAGTATCCAGAAATCCAAACTTTATTAGTTGCCTGTGCTTTGTGTAATGACTCGTTTTTACAACAGCAACAGGGGCAATGGACGATTTTGGGCGACCCGACAGAAGGCGCACTGGTGACGCTAGCGGCGAAAGGAGGAATAGAAAAAGACCAGTGGGACAGCAAGCTGCCCCGCGTCAGCGAGTTCCCCTTCTCCTCGGAACGCAAGCGGATGAGCGTAATTTGTAAGGTTGAGCAAGTCCAGACAGGTGTATCGCCGTTGACATCGGTAGACCCTGTGATTAGCAACTTACTGCAATCTGAAAGTTACTTAATGTTCACCAAAGGATCGCCAGAGCTAACTTTGGAACGTTGTACTCACAATTACGTAGGCACGAACTCAGTGCCGTTGAAGGATGAGCAACGCCGTCAAATTTTAGCAGAAAATGAAAGAATGGCGAGTAAAGGTTTGCGGGTACTGGGTTTTGCCTACAAACCCCTCAGCGAAATCCCAAGGGAAGGGTCAGATGAGGCATCCGAGCAAGGATTGGTATGGCTGGGATTGGTAGGAATGCTCGATGCACCCCGCCCAGAGGTGAGGGCAGCAGTGCAAGAATGTCGGGACGCGGGAATTCGACCAGTCATGATCACTGGTGACCACCAACTAACAGCACGAGCGATCGCCGCCGATCTAGGTATTGCTAAAGAAGATGACCGTGTTCTTATAGGTCAAGAATTGCAGCGGATGAGCGATCAAGATCTAGAGCAACAAGTTGACTTGGTGAGCATCTACGCTAGGGTTGCCCCGGAACACAAACTGCGAATTGTTCAAGCACTGCAACGCCGAGGCAGATTTGTCGCTATGACAGGTGACGGCGTCAACGATGCCCCCGCCCTCAAACAAGCTGACATCGGCATCGCAATGGGTATCACAGGCACCGATGTGAGCAAGGAAGCCAGTGACATGGTGCTACTTGATGACAACTTTGCTACTATTGTCTCTGCCACCAAGGAAGGTAGAGTTGTTTTCACCAACATCCGCCGCTTTATCAAATACATTCTTGGTAGTAATATTGGCGAAGTTATCACGATTGCCGCTGCACCAATTATCGGGTTGGGAGGCGTTCCCCTTAGCCCGTTGCAAATTCTTTGGATGAACTTGGTGACAGACGGTTTACCAGCGCTGGCATTGGCTGTAGAACCTCCTGAACCCGACGTGATGAAACGTCCGCCCTTTAGTCCCCGCGAAAGTATTTTTGCTAGGGGATTGGGTTCTTATATGATTCGCATTGGCATTGTCTTTGCGATTATCTCAATTGCTTTGATGTGGTGGGCTTATAACTATACCAATGCACCTGGGTATCAGGGCGATCGCGAAGCTTGGAAGACAATGGTATTTACCACCCTATGTCTCGCCCAAATGGGTCATGCTATAGCCATTCGCTCAAATACCCGATTGACCATTGAAATGAATCCCTTCTCAAATCCCTATGTACTGGGAGCTGTTGTTATTACGACAATTTTGCAGCTGATGCTCGTTTACGTGCCACCTTTGCGTGATTTCTTTGGTACTCACTGGCTGAGTCCAACAGAGTTGGGTATTTGCTTTGGCTTTAGTGCTTTGATGTTTGTGTGGATTGAAATGGAGAAGTTATTCTTACGGTTGATGGGTAAAAAACCTGTATAAAGCGGGAATTTTCACTTGTATTAAAGACATTTCTTGTGGAGTGGGCATCTTGCCCGCCCTTATTACAAGAAAATTAAGGGTAGCAGCTTACTCATCCCCTTATGTACCTGAAAACCCTTCACCTCCGACAATTTCGCAACTACAAAGAGCAGCAAGTTGAGTTTACTGCTCCTAAAACAATATTGGTGGGCAATAATGCCCAAGGAAAGTCCAATTTGTTGGAGGCGGTGGAATTGCTAGCGACATTGCGATCGCACAGAATGGCACGCGATCGCGATTTAGTCCGGGAAGGGGAAGCGACATCTCAAATTCATGCCACTCTAGAACGGCAAACTGGCATCAGCGATCTCACTTTAACTCTCCGTCGAAATGGTCGCCGCACCGTTGCTTTAAATAGTGAAACTTTGCGGCGTCAGATGGACTTTCTCGGTGTCCTCAATGCCGTGCAGTTTTCTAGCTTGGATTTGGATTTGGTGCGCGGTGGTCCTGAAGGTCGCCGTAACTGGTTAGATACTCTGTTAATCCAACTCGAACCCGTATATGCTCACATATTACAGCAATATCACCAGGTTTTACGACAGCGCAATGCTTTTTTGAAACACAATGTAGAGACGCGCCACCTCTCGTCTCTACAATCTGAACTGGCTGTGTGGGATGCACAATTGGCTACCACAGGTACACGAGTGATTAGACGACGCGATCGCGCTATACAACGACTAGCCCCTATTGCCAGTGCTTGGCACGCTAGTATCAGTGGCAGTACAGAAATTCTAGAACTCAAGTACTCCCCCAATATCTCTTTAGAGCATTACCATCCAGAACAAGTACAGCAAGCTTTTTTAGACAAAATACAGCTGCGTGCTGTTGCCGAGTTACACCAAGGAACGACGCTTGTCGGTCCCCATCGCGACGAAATAGAATTGACGATTAATCAAACACCTGCTCGTCAATACGGTTCTCAAGGTCAACAGCGAACTTTAGTACTAGCGTTAAAATTAGCAGAATTGCAACTCATAGAAGAAGTTGTTGGAGAACCACCCCTGCTACTGCTTGATGATGTCTTAGCTGAACTAGACCCATCCCGACAAAATCAGTTGCTTGATACGATTCAAGACCGCTTTCAAACCTTAATTACTACCACACATTTGGGTTCTTTTGATTCTCAATGGCTGAATTCCTCTCAAATTCTTTTTGTTAAAGCTGGAGAAATCTCGCTCATGAGTTATTAGCTTTCAAATCTTTTAAAAACATTGAGAACAAAGAAACACAACAACGCACCTATTAATCCTAGCTGCCACCAACCACATCCAGCAGCAATTCCCAAAGCAGCACAAACCCAAATGGCTGCTGCTGAGGTAAGTCCGTGAATTTTAATTCGCGCTGATTCTTGGGAAGATTCACGTAGAATTTCCCCTGCACCAAGAAATCCCACACCAGCTGCAATACCCTGAATCACTCGTGAGAGAGCATCCGCATTCGGTTGATCTGTACCTGTTGCTAGGGATATGAGAGTGAACAAAGCTGCACCAAAACTCACGAGCATATGAGTTCTCAAACCAGCGGGTTTGTGTCTAATTTCGCGTTCTATGCCAATAATTGCGCCAACGAGCAAAGCAAGGCACAATCTAAAAGTAATGTTCAACCAATCATTCGGCGCAATGTAGTAAATGCTAGGCAATGCTTGATCCTTGTCAATTCCTGATGAGATATAATATACAATCACTGGTGTTCCTAATGGTAATATCCTGATAGACATATTTTGCATTGAAGACTCGTTTATTACCATCGTTGTATTTTCTCTGAACTCTAATCCCCATAATCACTTTACTTTTCACTTTTATCTGGAAAATCTCGCTTTCTTTCGTCTCTCCTGCTTTTGAGAGGCTTTTACCTTAGCCCCTTCCCTACTCAGGTTGGGAACTGGGCGGTTAGGTTCCTTTGTTGCTTTTTCCACATCACCTGAAAAGTCAGCCATAACCACAAGTTAAATCAGCATAATTAAACATAAATGGTGGAAAAATGGTGGAAGCTCGTTGTAGTAGTTTTCTAGTAGATGACAACGGACTACCTGCCATTTGTGAAGCCGTAGTTACATTACGGACACAGTCATTCCGTGTTCGTCGCAATTAGACAATAGACAACAAATTAATTGAGTGGACAAACTCTACTGGCTTGATCAAATTAAACTGCAAGACCGCGCCAAAGTTGGTGACAAAGCATATTATTTAAGCAAAATCATGCAGCGTGGTTATCCGGTGGTGCCTGGTTTTGTGGTTTCAGCGGAAGTTTTGCGAGAATTTTTAGAAACTCTCAACAGTTCGGAGGCGTTAGTCGCTGACTTGCCACATTCTTCCTTACACCTAGATGTCAATAATTGGCGTCAACTTCAGCAGGTTGCTGGGCGCTTACGTCAAGAAATTAGTACTGCTGTTTTGCCACCGCACCTGTTAAATACAATCGTGAATGCAGCTAAAGAATTGGAATCTGCATACCTGATTTTTCGACCAAGTATTGTCGTCCCAACTAAAAGACATGGGATAGGGAATACATCTGGATTGCTGGAATCCCAAGTGTGTCGATGTGATGAACAAGCGATCGCCCTAGCATTGAAGCGCACTTGGAGCCAGATGTTTCGTGCCAAGAGTTTATTGTACTGGCAATGGGCAGGCATTAACTTGCAACAAATTCATTTGGGCGTTTTGGTACAACCCTTAAAGAATGCGATCGCCAGTGGCTCACTGTATGCCAACTCTTCTGAATGGGAAATCCTAGCTACATCCGGATTAGGACTAGCAATAAATCAAGGTGATGTCTTACCAGATGTTTACTACATCCATCCGGTAACTGGTGCCGTCAGAGAGCAGCAACTAGGCAATAAAATGCTAGCTTACTTTCTTAATGATACAGCAGCTGTAGCTACTTTACAAACCGTGCCAGCTTCGCCGCTTACCTCAGATGAGTCAAGTCTTGTTACTTACCTATTAGACGAAGACCAGCAAAAACAGTACGCTTTACCAGAAGAATATCTGCAATCACTCATTCAACTGGCAAATCGGCTTGTTAAAGAAATAGGTAGACATTTTACCTTTGAGTGGACTCTCTGTTGTGACCCGACAAAGACGTTATACCTGACCCAAGTTAGCACCCCTCAAGCTACCATTTCTAATTTCCACTTGCTTAAGGGATTGGCAGCAGCACCGGGACGTGTGACGGCAACTGCTCATGTGATTATTAATTCACAGCAAAAACCAGAACAACCACCCAAGCAAGTGATTTTAGTAGCACCGACGATAGCACCTGATTGGTTACCAATACTACAAAATGCATATGGTATTATTACTGAGCAAGGAGGATTAACTAGCCACGGTGCTATTCTTGCTAGAGAATTAGGAATACCAGCAGTTGTACGAGTAGAGCATGCTACAAAAATTATTCAGACTGGCGAAAGATTACTGATTGATGGCGACAAGGGAGAAGTTTATCGTCTCACAAGAGAAGTTGGGGAATCTGGGGAGATAGGAAAAGAGGACAAGGGGACAAATCAATTCAAAATTCAAAATTCAAAATTCAAAATTTGGAATTTCTCCTCATCTCCCTCATCTCCCTCATCTCCCTCATCTCCCTCATCTCCCTCATCTCCCTCATCGCCCTCATCCCCGATAAGGGCGATGATTGGAACTCAGCTGCTAGTTAACTTGAGCCAGCCCAGTTTGATAGAGCAAGTGCAAAGCTTACCTGTAGATGGTGTGGGATTATTACGAAGTGAGCTGATGGCTCTGAATATACTGGAAGGGCAAGACCCTTATACTTGGGTGCGGGAAGGACACCAGACACAATTGCTTGAGCGTTTGCGTGAGCAAATTATGCAGTTTGCTCGCGCCTTTGCACCAAGACCTGTTTTTTATCGGTCTTTGGATTGGCGTTCTCATGAACTGTCATCTTTTAACGATAGTCTACAATCTTCAACTCAGTCTATGCTGGGGGAACGTGGCACCTTCAGCTATTTGCAAAATCCCGCAGTTTTCGAGTTAGAATTGGCTGCTTTGGCGGCTGTACAGAAAGCAGGATACAACAATGTTCACCTGTTGTTACCTTTTGTACGCACAGTGGAAGAGTTTTCCTTTTGCCGTCAAAAAGTTGAGCAAGCAAAGTTAACTCAAGTACCGCAATTTCAATTGTGGATTATGGCAGAAGTGCCAAGCGTGTTATTTTTACTACCAGAATATGTAAAAGCAGGTGTAGCCGGAATTTCAATTGGTACTAATGACCTAACTCAACTCCTGCTAGGAGTGGATAGAGAGCAAGGACAATTGGCAAAAGCGTTTAATGAACGTCATCCGGTCGTGATGGGTGCTGTTGCTCAACTGATTCAAACGGCAAAAAGTGCAGGGATTCCTTGTTCTATTTGCGGTCAAGCACCAGTGCTGTATCCTGAGATTATTGAGCAACTGGTAGAGTGGGGCATCACTTCCATTTCTGTGGAACCAGAAGCTGTTGAGCGGACATATTTGGCGATCGCTCGTGCTGAGCAAAGGATACTTTTAGAAGCAGCACGGCGTCAACTCAATCAATCAAGATAGCCCACAGGCTTCGTAATATGACACCGAACTATTCCTTATTTTGATGAAGCCTTCATTGTATTACTGAATACAGCTTAGCTTTAAATTCGAGACATTCTTTAGATGGAAGTTAAGTGAAGCAGCAAGATTTATGCTTTTCCTATATGGCATTGATTCTAAAGCTCTAACAGTCATGAAATTTGTTAGAAAATTTGTCACGCAATCTTAACTATTGTCTTTCTAAAACATAAATTCACAGAGCTACTCTATTATGCGTACTTCCTTGCTGCTGAGTGTCGCTACACTGTCGATTGTTTTTAGTGGGTTATCAGCTCAAGCTGAAACTGCAAAATCCGCCAATTCTGGGGCGATTGCGCAAAGCGCAGTGCCAGAGGCAATCGCAACTGTTGAAAGTCAAAGGCTGAGTTTTCCAAAAACCGCGCTTCAATCTCATTGGGCTACAACTTTGGCTCACTTAGTCAGTCCAATCGCTGTTAATTCTGCTGCCAAGCCTATCCCAGGAAAAGCTCTGACTTCTGCCTCTGCTCTCTTGGCTCGACCTTCTAAAACTGTAGCTCCTATGGCTCAAGTTGATACGACGACACCAGGCACGACACCAAATCAGACCATACCCGGTACAACTACACCAGACACGACACCAAATCAGACCATACCCGATACAACTACACCAAATCAGATCACACCAGACACGACGACACCAGACACGACGACACCAGGCACAACCACACCAGACACGACCGATTGGAATGCTTATCGACCCTGAAACCAACCTTCGAGAATAGGAACGACCTGCGAAGCAGATTTCCGAATTGCACATGGGCGATCAATTAATTGAAAAGCCGATTGATTTAGCAGAGTACAGGACAATTTATCTAGAGGGAGGAGATGCACCAAACTCAAATCCCATCCTGTTTTTGCATGGCTGGGGGATGACCACAGCACCCTACCGCGATAGCTTAAGTCTTTTATGCCAACGCTATCGAGTGATTGCACCCGATTTACCCGGTTTTGGGAAATCTACTCAGCGCAAGTGCGTTCCCGATCACATGAGCTACGTAAATTACGAGTCGTGATGCGTAAAGCCCCTCGCCTTTAGGCAGGGGATATAAGCGAAGAGGACAAATTTATTTGTCTCTATCTTACAGTATTGTGTAAGATAGAAATATGGCAGAACTATCTTTGACACTAAAGCTTCCTTTTTATCGACTTAACAAAGTAAAGGCGCTTGAGTTTGAGCGACTAACCGCTGTCAATACTCAGGTTGCCAACAATCTACTTTTGGTCGATAAAAAAGAACGTAAAAAGTTAACTAGTTCTGCTTTCCACCATGTAGAAATAGGTTCTGCCTGGATTAATCAAACAATTCGCAATACAAATGCAAGAACAGGAGTAAGGTATTTTAAGCGAATGTGGTTAGAAACCAATAACCAGAATTTTGAGATATCCAAGCAAGGCAATTTCTACACTGTTGCTTTCAATTTATTGAGAGGACGGAAAGGGCGAATACCTCTGGATGTTCATGCATCCTCGCATACCGAAATACTGGAAAAAATAATTGATGGATCTGCTAAGTTAGGTAGCCTAAAACTGTGTAAATCCAAAAAAGGTATTTGGTATGCACTTATATCTGTATCTATGGAAGTTCCAGGTGCAGGTGAAGTTAAAGGATGGATTGGAGTGGATAGAGGTCAAAACAATATTGCTGTCGCTGCACTTCCCAAGGGGTTTGGCAAGTTCTGGAAAGGTGGACTCCTCAAGCAGTTGAGAAGACAATTTCAACGCACTCGTAGAACACTTCAAAAAGCCAAACAACTAAAAGAAGTAAAGCGACTAGAGCAACGTGAAAGACGTATTATGACCCATATTAATCAGGTTATTTCAAAAGAATTAGTACAGTTTGCTAAGGATTTTGGAATGGGATTGCGGTTTGAAGATTTGTCTGGTTGTCGTCAGACGATGAAACAAACCAAGAAAACAAAGTCTGATGCTGCCAACAACCGTGATTCGTGGGCGTTCTATCAACTTGAATTATTTTCCAGATACAAGGCAATCAAAGCAGGTGTACCTGTTGAATCTGTACCAGCACCTTATACAAGCAAATCCGATCACCGCAATGGGGTGTTAGGGGTGCGAAATGGTGATTGGTTCAAAGGATTTGATGGTTATAGATGCAATGCTGATTGGAACGCTAGTCAGAATATAGGTCAGTGGATAGGTTTTTCATGCTCTCTGGATCTTCAGAAGGCTGTATCTGCAATGGATGCAGTTGATGCAGAGGGCGGGGTCAATGACAGTCCCTTAACTAGTGAAGCGTCTAAGCAGGTGGATTTATCCCCTGCTTAGACAACCGCTAGAATCGCCGTCAATTTATTGCGGCGAGTGTCAAATTGTTTCTTTTCTACAGGCACTGAACATTCAAACCGTGCATGTAATTGGTCACTCAGGGGGAGGTGCAGTGGCGATCGCCCTCGCAGCCACAATGCCATCCCTTGTGAGCAGTCTTGTCATCTCAGATAGCACAGGAATTCCGCTCGGTGCGTTACCAAGGGTTGCGCTGCGGAGGTTAATCGAAATGGTGATGGAAACTCCAAAAGTAAAGCCCGTGCCAATGCTGCGATTTTCACAGGCACTTCTCTACAATGGGGTGTTTAGAACTCAAAATGTGATTCAATCGGCACGGCTTGGGCTTAAAAAAGATTTACGACCGCTGCTGCGACAGATTCAATCCCCGACTTTAGTGTTGTGGGGAGGGAACGATCGGTTTATTCCAGTACAACTGGGTTATGAGTTTGCACAATATATTCCTGATGCTCGGATGATCGTTGCTGAAGGGGAATATCATGAATGGGCAATGTTTCGCCCAGAAAAATTTGTGCCAATGATCGTTGATTTTCTGGACGAAGTTGAGAAGTCAGGATCATTTTGCTCAACATACGCGGGTAAGTAGGGTGAAACTCCCGCTTTCAGCTAGAATTCGACGGGTTTCCGGTACACCAATATTCCTGACTTTCCACATTCCGTGGAAAGTCAGGACAGAAGACAGGCGCAGATTCACTAGGTTTGGACAACGGATGTCGCAAGCAACCAGATTGCCACGCCGAGACCAGCTACAGTCATGGTTGTGAGAACTGGATGCTTCGAGGCTTTCACATATATGCTGCCCGAGCGAATCCATCCTTGGTAGGTTCCCCTCTGGTGCATACCATAGCCAGCCCGATAGAGCGCGGGACGTGGGTTTGCTCCCGCCAATACCGCTCGGCTTCTTCAATTAATTGAGATGAATTCTAGACTAAGATGAACATTGGAGGAAATTAGCTAAAATTGAACAAAAATACAGTTCGTTATGCAAAAATGACAGATAAATCTTCAAAGCCTCAAATTAAAGATAAACCCAAAATCTGTGCCATTGATCTAGACAAAGAAATCATTGAAGCGCTACAAGATAGAGGTCTGCAATGTTTTAATGGCAGTTTAGGCTCCCAAGTAAAAGTACCAAATTCAGCCAGATGTGATACCCATCCAGTGTTGCTAAATTTTAATTTTCCACCTAATCTCCATGAATATGATATTGTAATTGTTGATTTGCAAGATCATGAACCAATTGAATATAACGAGATTGAACATACGAGAGCGTCGTTTAAAGGAAGCGAACAATACATTCTACTTAGCAGCTATCCAGAAACAATTTTTGACCCACGACCATTTTCTGCAAGTCTTCTTGGAAAGGAACTGCAAAAAGGTTTTCTTAAAAAAGAAACGTTACTCATCGTATTTTCTGCCCCACAGGAAAGAATCGAATACCACTCGGCAGTGGTAACACATCGCGGCTATCATGAGCAGAATTCTGTGGAGTATGCCCTATATGAGTTTATTCCATGCGTTCACACAGTACGCAATAAGATAGGTCATAATGTAGTTTTATCTGACATCACTGGAGATATAGGAAGTCTCATTCGTAACTACATTAAAAACTTTAGATACTTAGCTGTTTTTGAACATCCAACAATTTGGTTGTCTAATGAAAGAAAAACTGTTGAGAGAAGTAATTTTTTGCCTTTACTGTTTAATTCAGATAATGAAATTGTAGGGTTTGTAGACTTTTTGTTTCAGCCGACAATGATTTTTGTTTTTCCTCAAATAGTCAACAAAAAGAAAGAGTTTTTGCTTGAGTTTATTGATGAAACTCTACCTGGCATATTTCCTAAAATTTTTCCCTATTCTGAGCAATTTTCTTGGCTTAAAGCAGATACATACTTTCTTCCTAATCAAGCAAGTCTCCTCTCAAGAAAAGAATTATTGTATAATGAATATACTAAAACCTTAGCCAAGATAGAAGAAGAAATTAAGGAAAATCAAGCAAAATACAAATTTTTACATGATTTACTAACTGAAACAGATGAGCAACTCGTAAAATCCGTTGAAATATTCTTCAAATGGCTTGGCTTTACAAATGTTATTAATATGGATGAAAGTAATCCAGAAATTAAGGAAGAAGATCTTCAGCTTATTTTAAAGAATGGTTTATTAGTTGTTGAAATCAAAGGCATTGGTGGAACATCTAAAGATAGTGACTGTTCACAAGTAAGTAAAATTAAGTATAGACGCTCAAAAGAGCGAAATAGCTTTGATGTATCTGCCTTATATTTAGTCAACCACCAACGATATTTACCTCCTGATAAAAGAAAGAATCCCCCTTTCACTGAACAACAGATTGCTGATGCTCAATCAGATGAAAGAGGATTGCTAACCACATATGAGCTTTTCAAACTTTACTTTAAAATTGAAGAAGGTTTTGTAACTAAAGAAGATGCTAGAGCTGCTTTGTTAAAATACGGGCTTGTGCAATTCAAACCCTCAAACGCGAGTTTACTTGGATTTCCTCTAGAAGTTCATCACAAAGGAAAAGTCATAATACTTAACATTGATAATCTTCCTCTGCGTGAGGGCGCGACTATCATTATCTGCAACGATGGAACTTGGTTTAAAGCAGAGGTGCTAGAAATTCAAGTGAATGGGAAAAAAGTTGAATCTATTGTTGAGGGTGAAGTAGGTGTTAAACTCAGCCATGGCGTACAAAAAACATCTGAACTATGGTTGCAAGATATAGATACTAGAAACAGTTGAGCAATACTTGACGTAAGCTAACACGGCGATCAAGCCGACGCCCAAGAGAGCTTGAGGGTGATGTAATGCAGAGGTTGCTTGCCGTTACTAAATATTGATCGTTACGCAGCCATATCGCAGTTCTAATACAAATGCAAAATCCTTCTAGTTCTACACAGGGATAGAGGAACAATAAACTTCATCTAATACTGTTTATAATGACGATCACGAAAACAGGCAGTAAAAGCGATAGCAAAGCGAAATGTTTGTGCGTTTGCTTGATTGCTATCGAACCCAGAGAGTCCTTCCGGGAGGCAAATAACAAATAGTCATCAATCACCATCACACGCCGTAGCATAACACCAATCAGGCGATCGCATCCCCAACTTCCCCCACTAGCCGAGTCAGGGAGCGATTTCCTGGCTTCACTGCCTAACTAAATTCATCATCGCTTCTGGATAACGTGCGCCAGCAGCAACGCCTCGGGGCGCTACTTCATCAATTTCCCGGAGGTCTTCCAGCGTTAAAACGATGTCCACTGCTGCGGCATTTTCTAGGAGATATTGCCGTCGCTTCGTACCGGGAATCGGCACAATGTCCTCACCTTGAGCCAGCACCCAAGCTAAAGCAAGTTGTGATGGTTTACACCCCTTTCTTGCAGCAATTTCCTCAATCTTCCGCACAAGTTCCAAATTTTTCTGAAAGTTTTCGCCTTGAAAGCGCGGTGACTGACGGCGATAGTCATCCGGTGGTAAATCCTCAAACTGTTTAATTTGTCCGGTTAAAAACCCGCGACCTAATGGGCTGTAGGCTACAAAGCCAATGCCCAGTTCTCGGCAGGTCGCAACGTCCAAGCGATCGCCGTGAGGCGAGTGCTGATTAACCACAGCTTTGATGGTTTCTCTTTGATCGCGGCAGCAGATGTTAGAGAATTTAACTCTCGGGCAAATCGAGCGATCCAAAGAGTTAGAGCATTTGAATACCACCACTTACAGGTAAATAAGCTCCCGTAATAAATCTTGCTTCTTCTGAAGCTAACAGCAGAATTGCACCTGCAATATCTTCCGGCAGTCCATTTCGTTTCAATGGAACCATTTGAGCAGAAGCGTCTTTATCTTCCTGCGGTACCTGAGCCGTTGCATCAGTCAGTACTAATCCGGGTGCTACAACATTAGCACGAATTCCGTGGGGACCCAGTTCCAATGCGAGGCTATTTATAAAAGCATTCAATCCAGATTTTGCCGTGCTATGGGCAGAGAATCCCTCACTCGGAGAGCGAGACACGCTACTGCTCACTGCAATGATGCAACCCCGCTTCTGTTCAATCATGGATGGAACGACTGCCTTGCAAGGAAAAAAAGCACCTTTGAGTTCTCCAACGAGTTTTGCTTCAAAGTCTTCCCAGCGATAGTCTACAAAGGGAGCGATAGGAAACCCAGCATTGGCATTGATCACCACCGTATCAATTGGACCAAATGCCTCTGCAACCTGTTGCACCATTGCGTCTACTTGCTGAGGATCTCTCACATCTGCTTTGACGGCTAGCGCTTGACCCCCTTCTGATGCAATCGCTTCCACCACCTGCCCAGCAGCTTCCTCACTGCCATAATAGTTAACACCAACGGCTGCACCGTGGCGTGCCAGTAGTTTAGCAGTCGCTGCACCAATACCGCGACTTGCACCTGTAATGAGGACGACGCGATCGCTCATTAACTTGTAATTGTCTAAAATTTGACTATTTTGAGGCTGTGTAGTAACCATAGTCATTTCCTTTCACGCTGTTGAGTATTTAATGGCTCTTGACGAGTGGTGAGGGCTGGTTCCATCTGCCCGAGAAAACAAATTCTTCTAAAGGCTTACGGGTGCGCGGGGCTAACTCTCGTTGCTGCAACCTTTCAGACAGAGTTTGTGGATCTCCTAAATAACCCAGCGCAATTGCGGCGACTGGCTCGTAGCCTTCAGCAATGCTGTAGACCTCTCGCACTTTGGGTACGTCAAACCCTGCCATTTGATGGATAAATAAACCCAATGCAGTTGCTTGGATTGCCAGGTTGTCTGCTGCCGCCCCGACATCGTGAAATGCGTGTCGGTTCTCCACACCATTGCGCTCAAAGTAAAGCTTTGCCACAGAAACCATTAGCACCGGAGCGTTCTTCGCCCACTCTTGATTCCCTTCTGCTAGACAGCTCAATAGACGATCAAACTCAGCTTGGTTGTCTTTAGTGGCAATAATAAAGCTCCATGGCTGCTCATTGTATGAAGAAGCTGCCCATCGTGCTGCTTCTAAGACACTGCATAATTTTTCCGGCTCAACTGGTCGATCGCTGAAAGCCAGAGGACTCCAGCGTTGGCGCAGCAAATCTTCGATTGGATATTGGGCCTGGGATGTTTTGTCTATCGGCGGTTCATTTGTAATAGCATTGGTTGTCATGTGTGTACCTTAATGAATGAAGCTCAAAGTGTAGTGACGGGTTGAAGATTTGCCAGACCCATATGAAATAGAGCATCCTGTACAATTAATTCCGGCAAAACATCCTTGAACATTTGCACCGTCTGCTGAATACGCTCAAAATCTTCGGGATTGTCCAAGCGTTCGCGTAGCGTCTCTGAAAGAGAATCGCGCACTTCCCGCTCACCGATCGCAACAGCAGGACACAGACGACTAGCAGCGTCTTCTGCTTTTTGCATAATATTCTGCTTGAGAAGTTGATATTCCGGTCGCTCCCGCCAAAGCTTGATGTCTTCCCATGCTGGTAGGAAAAATGCAGGCCATCGAGCTAATGCCTGGTAATCAGAGTTGACAATCGGTACACCGAGAGTTTGTTTGATGTCTCGATATACTTGTTGCATTTCTGCCGAGATTTCCCGAACAGACTGCTCGCCAATCAGTTGGATCTCTGTGTGGCTATATGCATTTGGTCCGCGACGAACATCAGCATTGCCCTCCTGACCGACCACTTCGCCTGCCAAAGTTCGGCTCAAGGCAATTTGCTGAATCAGCAATTGGGGATTGCCAAAGGTAAATGCATTCAGTACTCTCTGGATCTGATGCCGCTGTGCTTCGTCCACATCAATTTGATAGCCCGGTTGATACCAGTCGTTAGTATCCCGGTAAACACGTTCGGTAATGGCGATCGCATCTTCCAAAAAAGATTCGGTTTGCATTGCCCCTTTGAGACGTTCCCAAAACAACTGCATCACCGATGGATACATCGCATAAGCTCGCCAGTTTGCAGGTATCCAGGGAATTCCCAACGTGGTTTGAACGTCGTTTAAACAGGCTTGAATTTCAGGTGATGCCTGGGACGGTTCGATCAACGGGAATGCTGATTGCTCGTCTTCTACAATCGCTGGTTCAGGGGATGGCGTTTGTACAGCAACTTCAAAGGACTCAGCCTCTGTTGCGGAGAATTGTTGGGGTTGTACCTGTCCATTTGATCGCTCAGTTTCAACCGACTGATTTGCTCCAGAACCATCTGTGTCTAGAGCTGCGATCTCGTTGTTCCGCCGTGCAGCTCTGTTGCTCAAGTAAGTTAACCAAGAGGGCGACAAAAACGAGTGGCTGTCTTTTCCAAAAGCGCGCTCCTTGCCAGCGCCGTCTGCGCCGGGTAACAACCGATTCATCAAACTGAGCAAATTGGAAAATAGCCCCGGAAACAGAGCATAGAACTTGGCAGAGATCCAAAAAGGAAGCGGCACAATCAATTCTGCATCACCCCGTCGAGCCGCCGCTATGGTTTGGCGAGCAACATTTTCAGCGCTGGTGGAGATCAAAGGCAACGAATCGCTAATGCTGAACCAGGCAAACTCCTTACGGTGCTGACCTTTGACAATGACATGATCCACAACGCCCGTACGGATGAAACCGGGACATACAGTTGTGACAGCAATCCCGTCTTTTGCCAGTTCTGTCCGCATCGCTTCAGACAGCCCGGTTAAGGCAAACTTACTGGCGCAATACGCCACCATGTGCGGGGAAACTACCTTACCACCAATCGAAGAAATATTAACAATCCGTCCAGCCTGCCGTTGCCGCATTTCGGGGAGAACGGCATAGGTGGTGTACAATGGTGCCCAGAAATGCAGCTTCATTGTATCGTCATAGTCCTCCATTGTCATGGTTTCCATTGGACCAACAATGTCAGTACCCGCGTTGTTGATCAGGATGTCGATCGCTCCAAAGCCATCACGCACCTGCTGCACCATCTGCTCAACTTGAGTTTGATCCGTCACATCACAAGGAAGTGCTAGAACCTCTCCACCTCGTTGCTCTAACTCGATCCGCGCTTCTTCCAGTTCTGTTGTGTCACGCGCACAGATTGCCAAACGTGCGCCTGCCTCAATCAACTGGCGCGCCATGACTAGACCTAACCCCCGTGAACCTCCTGTCATCAGTACGGTCTTGCCGTTCAGGTCGTATGTACGTTCCCGCCACCAGCGATCCAACAAAAGTGAACTCAGCAATGTACCGATGATGCCTACTGTAAGAATAAGTAAATTCTGATAGTTTACATTCATAAATAGCCAGATCCTGATGACAATGCTTGCGGTTAATGTTTAAATGAGCGCGAATGTCTTGAAGACCTTAAATTGAAAAGTGCTATGGCTGATCCTAAATCCGCTCTTAAGGAGCTTCCCTCCTGCTAAAGTTGTGCTACCTAAGTGATCGAGCTACCGAAAGGGATAAACCAGTTTTAAGTTTGGATGTATCAGCCCAAACACCATAGCCTTGATCTCCTTGACGCGGCTCCTTTGGAGCATTGCCGACTAATCACACCTGGTTCAATTGCCACTTGGGTCAAAACGTGCTATAATCAGCAATTGCATGAATGCCTATACGCACTCATGCCACAACTGACACACTGCTTTACATTTATTTACCGAAGAAGAATTCAGGAGCCAGAATCCAGCTTGGGGATTGTTTAGACTGGATGTCCAAGGGAAGTTTAGAGCAAGTGATTTTACAGTTTTGTGAATAAAGAAAAATATCCACGCTTGAAACCCCTGACTTGATTGCTGGGGTATTCTGACTCTTGACTCCTTTTCATGCCTAGCAGTCGTTCATCCTCCGACATGGATGGCAGGACGCCGCTCAGGATCTTTCTCAGCCTTACGAAGGACTTCACGCGTAACCACAGCAATATCCCCCTCACCAAACAAGATAAAGCGGAGCAAGTATTGTATCGGGTTTCCCTCAACCCAACCAAAATAACCATGCGGAATCTTACCCGTTTGGTCGCGGATGTAGAGAAGTAAAGCGGCGATCGCGTTAGGGACGGCTGCACTCTCAGCACGCAGGATGCGGTACTGACCGACCTCCACCCCTTTAACTCTGATGATGTTTGCAAATTCTGAAGCATCGGATACCCGAATCTCTAGAAACAGGATCGGATCGGTGGGCGGAATATGGTTGTCCTCGCGCACCTCTTGCTCCTTTAAAGCATACTCTCGCACATCACCCTCAGTCAATCGGTTAGCAATCAGTCGTATCGCACCTCGGCTCTGTTGATCAATGAAGCGACGGGCATTTTCGTCAATTTCAATCCGTTCCACTCGTAGTTCGAGCGATCGCCACACGCGGGAAACCAGCGAACTGAGGATGATAGCACCGATGAAGAACCCAGCAATCCTAATCCCCTCGGGTCTCTCGATGATATTGACAATAGTGGTATAGACAAACAGCAGGGTGATGGTTCCAAAAGCGAGCCTTCCTCGCTTGAGTCTGTGGCGATGGGCTGATAAGGTCACAGCAAAAGCAGCCGAGGTGATCAACACAAGCACGCCAGTTGCGTAAGCCCCACCTTGAGCTTCCACATTAGCTTTGAAGAGAATTGTGACAACAAAAGCAATAACTGTATAGACTAACACCAGAGGACGCGCTGTCCGTGCCCAATTCGGTGCCATGCCATAGCGCGGTAGGTAGCGGGGTACGATATTGAGAAGCCCTGCCATTGCGGATGCACCTGCAAACCAGAGAATGGTGATGGTACTTATATCGTAAATTGTGCCAAAGCCATTGCCTAGATACTGATGTGCTAAATAGGCGAGGGCGCGCCCACTTGCCTTGCCCCCGGTTTTAAATTCTGCTGCTGGAATCAGTAGAGTCGTTACAAAGCTGCTGGTGATCAAAAAGAAGCTCATGATCCCAGCAGCAACAGTGAGCAGCTTGTGTGTATTGCGAATGCGCCCTTTGGGCTGTTCCGGCAAATCACTCCTGCTGCCCTGCACCAGAGGCATAACCGTCACCCCAGTCTCAAAGCCTGACAATCCCAAAGCAAGCTTTGGGAATACCAGGACGGCTACGCCGATCATGACCAAAGGGTTCTGATGAGTAGCAAAAAGACTACTCTGCCAATCAGCGATCGCAGATGGTTGATTCAGAACCTGATACAAACCGACGCTCACGACAACGAAATTCAACAGTAGATAAACTCCAACCAAAAAGACTGCAATACTGATTGCTTCTCGGAAACCTCTAAGAAAAACTGCGGCTAGCAATGCCACGAGTACCAGCGTAATACCGACCGGCTGATGGTGAAGCCAATTTGGCACGAGCGGGTTTTCGATGATATGGGCAGTAGCATCAGCAGCCGAAAGGGTAATGGTAATGATGAAGTCGGTTGCTACAAAGCCGAGTAGGCAGAGTACGAATAGCTTGCCTTGCCACCAGGGGAGCAAGTGTTCGAGCATAGCAATTGACCCTTCGCCATGAGGACTTTTGGCAGCAACGCGACGATAAATCGGCAATGCCCCAAACAGCGTCAGCAAAACCAGAATCAGGGTTGCCACAGGAGAGAGAGAGCCAGCTGCCAATGCTGCAATACCAGGTTGATAGCCAAGCGTCGAGAAATAATCTACACCTGTCAAGCACATAACCTGCCACCAAGGATGGCAGCGGTGTCGTTCTTCTTTGCGGTAGGGTCCTTCCTTCTCTTTTCGGTCTTCTTCGAGCAACCAGTTGATGAACTTTGTGCCGATCCTTTTTGATGGAACGATTGATTTAGCCATCAAACGCTACTCCTGCTGTACAGCTACATTTATATAATTTGGCGCTACGATACATAGCTCTCATAATTATCCCTTCCTAAGAACTAAACTCTTCGAGTAGAGATAACGCACCCGCTTTGAGAAGGATTTTGGTCGTGTTCCAATTTTAAAAGCCCAAATGATCAGTCCACAATGTTGATTTTCCCGAGGACTTTCTCTCTTGAGCTATAACAAGCAATGCAGAGGCGTATTTATTTTTGGAAATAGGAGTATGTGAAGTACCTACACTAACTGCAAGCAGTGAGCGTGTAGGCTTCCGGTATCACTTGCCCTTCGGGTTCAGCAGTCGCCTGCGACGGGAAACCCGTCTTCAGCGCTGCTTCACCGTTGCCTCTTCATGCAAGCACGATTTGGTCTTATACAGCATCTCTCGCCGATAGGCGTTTACGCATGTCTTGCCTAGCTCCCGGCAGTCGCCCAGCCAACCGAGCGGCGAATATCTTTTGATTTAGGGATTTCTTTATCGGGAAACTACGGTATTCGCTTCCAATCCCAATGTGGTGTCTAGCCTTTTTATTTCCCCTGCGAGCGGTTCGCCCACCACGGCTACTCCTCTCTCCCAACTAGGGGTTTGGGATAGGTTGATAATACCAAAAAATTGTCAAAAACTCAACTACCCCCTCCCTCGCTTAAGAGCGGTAAGCATTGGTCAAGCAGTGTTTCGCTTTTGGCTGGATATTCATCCCACGCTGCACTTTGTGTCAGGCCTGGGGCTTCTACCGGGTTAAGCTAAAGTCAACACCCCCGGTTTACAACCGGGGGCTTCAGGCGAGAGAGTCCTAGATTACTACCAGAGGGTTTTAGATGATTAACAAAAAGGTCGCGCTGGTCACAGGAGCATCATCCGGGTTTGGACAGTTAACCGCTCATCTACTTGCTCAAGAGGGTTACTGTGTCTTCGGCACCAGTCGCAAGCAACATTCCGCGTCCCAGGGTGTAGAAATGTTGACGCTGGATGTGAAATCTGACGAGTCAGTACAATCGTGTATAAAACAGTTGATCGCACAAACTAACCGCATTGATTTGCTGATCAATAATGCCGGACAAATACACGCTAGCGTGATTGAGGAAACAAGCTTAGAACAAGCCAAGGATATTTTTGAAACAAACTTCTGGGGTGTTGTCCGCCTCACCAATGCCGTTTTGCCAACGATGAGACAGCAGCGTAGCGGGCATATTATCAATATGAGCTCGCTGGCGGGATTGGTAGGGGCAGTCGGTCAAGGTTTTTATTCAGCAAGTAAGTTTGCACTAGAGGGTTATAGTGAAGCACTCAGTGTGGAATTAGACCCTTTCAATATCAAAGTGTCTTTAATTGAACCTGGTTATTTCAAGACCAACTTTAATCACGACATGTCGCAAGGGACTTCCACTTATGCCGATTACGACAGTGTACGTGAGGCGCTGCCCTCATCAATCAGTCAGGCAATTGCACGGGGTGATAATCCCGAAAAAGTTGCACGGATGATTCTTAGGGTGGTACAAAGCCAGTCGCCGCGATTGCGGTATCGTGTTGGCAATCAGGCATGGGTGCCAGCCTTGAGAGCTATTCTACCAGATAGGCTGTTCCGACTGAGTGCGCGCAAGTTCTTGAACTTGCCATAAGTAATTAAGCGGATTTGATATTAGACACCAGAGGGAAATGTCTCCGGCGGTTCTGTCATTTGGGAATGGGGGCTGCGATCTAGAGGTTCTACGCCTGTTGTGTCATCAATATGAATCACTGCATCAAATTGTTCGGGGAGTCGTGCATAGAAGTAGTGGCTAATACGTTCGGATTTGGGCAGGTAAATCACACCAATTGCCCGCTCTAATCGAGGTTCTTGCAGTCCTGTGACTGCTTGATTGTCTTGTCGTAAATTCAGTAAAAACCGAGGCAAACCTGTGTCGTGAAACAAAGCTTCATAACTACCTGACAATGCCGGACGAACTTGTTTGAGTTCTGTTACACCACCCCAACGAGAAGCAGCCGTGACCGTACCCGTGTAAGTGCTAAAGCCTACAAGTACAGTATCATGACCATATTTTTCGCGCACAAGTTGCCCCACATTGAGTTCACCTGCATCTGCCATGTCGGTTGCTCGCGCATCGCCCAAGTGGGAGTTATGCTCCCAAACCACAACCTTTGTCCGGTTTCCTTGTGTATCTAAATGAGCAACGAGATGATCTAAGGTTTCTGCCATGTGGCGATCGCGCACATTCCATGAGGATACCCGCCCCTGAAACATCGAGCGGTAGTATTCCTCGGCATTCTTCACCAGTCGGGCGTTCTGTTCTGCGTAGAAAAACTCGTCTTCTGCAACCCGACCATCGCGCCCTGCATACTCCGCAGTCTTACGTTGCAACTCCATCAATTGATTGACAGCTTCTTTCTCGCAAGACTCGCTCAGACCAAAACTGGCAGCATACCCATAAGCCTGGGAGTCCTCGCCAAAGTGTCCTAAGCACGAATAGCGGTAGCGTGCGCATTGTGCGGCTTCTGGATCAACCTTGTCCAGATAACCAATAACCTCTTCTATTGAGGCATGCATACTGTAAAGGTCAAGCCCATAAAAGCCAACCTTCCTTGCATTCTGCCTTAAGCCATCATTATATTGGCGTAGCCAGCCGAGGAAGTTTACTACATCCGTGTTACGCCACATCCAAGTGGGA
Organism: Scytonema sp. PCC 10023; assembly: GCF_963920835.1. NCBI lineage: Bacteria > Bacillati > Cyanobacteriota > Cyanophyceae > Nostocales > Scytonemataceae > Scytonema > Scytonema sp. PCC 10023. The sequence goes on along the minus strand of NZ_CAWUDP010000024.1, from coordinate 31,773 downwards.
AAGCGTTGGAAGCCACCCAATGCTTCAGCAGGCGTAGGATCGTCATTCACTCCCCGTACATAGCGATTGATACGGTAGGCATCGGGCCAATCTGCCTCCACTGCTACAGCCGTGAAGCCTTTCTCTTGAATCAGGCGTTTGGTAATTTCCGCCCGTTGTTCGTAAAACTCATGGGTGCCGTGAGAAGCTTCACCTATAAGCACAAAGCGAGCATCACCAATGAGTTCCATCAGTGGGTGATAATCTTCCGCTGCACCCGTCAGTGGATGCGCTACTTGACGCACTGCATCAGTTAGTTTATTTGTAGTTGCATTTGACATGATTCTAAACCTAATGACTAGTGACCAAGCCCCTTCAAAGCGGGTGTAGGGGTGTAAGGGTGTAAGGGTGTAGGGGTAATAAGCCTCGAAGAAAAAAGATGCAAGCCCCTTTTTCAACAATGGAAAAAACAAAGAAGATGTGTTTTGAGCGGAAAGTGCACTCGTAAACACGGCGTCCTGGTATCAAGCCCCCAACGCGCGGTTATGGGGATCTTTACACCCTCACACCCCTATTCCCTTACACCCCTAATTCTTGTGTGACTTAAAGGAAAAGATTGCCGAAAATTAAAGGATAAGCTTGCCGCAGTAGAGGCTGAAAGTCCTATTGTTTCAATTGGTGATGAACTGCTTGCCGAGTTAGATTAAATAATAAATTTGCCGTGAGTTCAGAAATTTAAGTTAAAGCTTGCCGTGAGTCCAAACAATAGATAGAGAAAAATGCCCTCTGTACAAGAGTTTGATGACTAGCATCAGAGCGATCGCCATTTTTGGTTCGTGATCAAATCGACGTTCATCCTATACTGCGTAAGGCTTTGGTGCATTTTTCACGTTTTTGGAGAGTGTAGATTTACCGTAAAGCTAGTCAGGCTCTCAATTCGGCAAGCTTTTACTTTAAAAAACGGCAATCTTTTCCTTTAAGTCACACTACTTTTGAAGTATTTCCTGACCGTTTGGCTAAATTATCGTTCAAATCACATTGATCTACATGCTGAATTGTTTCAGCCATTTGCCAAGGATGATTTAGACGAACTCAATTTGAATTTCAGCCTTAGATAATAACGGCTCACGTCCGAAGACAGAAACTGTTACCACTTTAGGGGTTGGTTCTGAGATCAAGCGGAAAGCTGCTTTACCTTCCTGTAACTGGATCGATCGAATTCTTTCCGCTCCTGTTGTATCCATCAATGTGCCGCCCGTTGTACGTAAAAACAGTTCATCTTGCAAATCTTGATTGGCGAGAGGAGTGCCACTGAGGGAACTTTTTTCAATCGTAATGGTACAAAAAGAAGTTCCATCCGCCGGAACCTCACCGATTCCATCCACGATATGACGATCGGGTGCGTCAGAGGTTAGTTGCAAGAGGAATGCGGAGGTTTGTTGCAGCCGCTCCATCAATGATGAAATTGGAGGGCGACTTTTGGAAACAGCGTTCTCTATTACGCCATCTGTGCGAAGACTATAGCTTCCTGGAGGCACTGTGAATTCAATTACTGGATTAGGACTGTGTTCACTAACAGTTTCCTGATCTCCTACACAGACTGAAACCCAGCTATGATCGCGCAGGGTGATAGACAACAGGTTATGCCCCTGTGGCACAGTAACCGTCTTATCTGCTTCGACAACAGATTGGGGAAAGGGGAATTTTATCGTTTCCATGCGATTTATCTCCTTAATATACGTGAGTTCGACGGGTTGATTTAGATGCAAAAAAAAGTTGAGACTGGAATTAAGAAGAAAAAATAAAGGGTGTCTCAGCCATGTCCACAATTGTATCTCGCCTAGATGTAACCGAGATATTCTGCGATGTAGACGATTTCTGCTCACAGTGGGAGAAGATGTGGCAACAAGTGCCGCAACTACCATCAATACCACGAGAGCGACGCAGTAAATCTAGAATGTGCCTCAGTGAAGTGATGACAATTGTCATAGCGTTTCATGGCAGTGGTTATAGGACATTTAAGGAATTCTATACACTACAGGTACTACCAGGTTGGAAAAAGGCATTTCCGAACTTAGTCAGCTATACAAGATTTGTGGAATTAATGCGGTGGTGTTTAATGATGTTATGTTGTTTTTTACATACTCGCACGGGAGAAATTACAGGGATTAGCTTCATCGATTCCACAGCCATAGAGGTTTGTCACAGATGTCGCGCCCATGCACATAAGGTATTTCAAGGGTTAGTGGAATGGGGAAAAAATTCTGTGGGATGGTACTTTGGATTTAAACTGCATTTGATGATCAACGACAAAGGAGAATTGCTAGCATTCAAACTCACTGGTGCCAATGTTGATGACCGAAAATCAGTCCCAGATATGACCTCTGACTTGGTTGGTAAACTGTTTGGTGACAAAGGACATATCTCCCAAAAACTATTTGAGGAGTTATATCAACGGGGATTAGAGTTAGTTACCAAATCTAAAAAGAACATGAAAAACAGCTTGGTCAAACTCATTGATAAAATTCTTTTACACAAGCGTGCGGTCATTGAGTCAGTTAATGACCACCTGAAAAATCTGTGTCAACTTGAACATTCTCCTCATCGCAGTGTGTTCAATTTTTTTTGTCAATCTGATGGCTGGTTTGGCTGCTTACACTTATCTATCCAAAAAACCTTCCCTCGACATCTACTCCAAAAACTTACCTGCCCTACCTCCTGCTGTTTTTTAACTTTGTCGAATTCACGTTTAATATTCGTAGCGTATGGAAATGCCCTGAATACTAGCTTCAAAGTCGCTATTACTAGAGAAGGCTAGGAGGCTATAGTAATGTTCGCTATCGGCAATATTCTGCCGCCTATCACTCGGAATCGTGAAGGAACGATTAAACCTTGAGTTCTCGGTATCAGTCCTGGTGTGCGTGATTGCTTCTTGCAATAGCGTTTCCATATTCGGTATGCTTGTGCCATCAGTTGCAAATAAAGATTGACTGGAATTGGATCGAAGAAGCCAAATAGAGACACCCGGACTCCCAGCACTGCTCGCGACGGAGCGCCTGGTATACCCTCGGAAATTTAGGGTGAGCAGGCGTGCCCCCTGGGGGAGCATTAGGGGCACAACGCCACCGGCAGTTTCGCTGGCTGACTTAAACGCATAACTAAAGCCACTCGGATCGCCAGTAGCCCCAGGAAAGACGAAAAATAACCAGTTCGGAGATGTCCCAAAAAAGGTGAACGGGAAAAATGCAGGTGTGAAGGAAATCTCGCGCGTCCCTCGCAACCCGTTTGAAACGGGTCGAATATCTTGAATGACTGCTGGCCCAGTTAGAGCTGCCTGTCCGGCTGGGCGGTTGAGGAGGGCGACCGCCATAAAAACATGTCCACTGGGTGCAGCGGGGAGCGTTGTGGTTCCTTCTGCCACGCGAATTGTCACTTGTCGTTTCAAGCGCACGCAGGTTTCAACCCCAATCACAGTATTGACGAGGTTAGGGTCTTCTGTACTGTCCACTTCCCGATCCCAAAGATCGACATAAACCAAATCGGTTCGATTAGCGACCGGGGTAGTCAAGGGAGGAATGACATCAACCCCATCTTCAGCCGCACGGGTGGGATCTGTCCAGGGCTGTGCAGAGTAGCGAATCGAATTTTGGATAATATACAAAAAAATTGCCTCTAATCCGCCTCCCCCTGTCAGGGGTGGAAAATAGAACGGGCGACCTCCCACAATTGCTCGACCAGGCAACACATAAAAGTCATTATCAGCAGTAGGTTGCTCAGGTATCCCCTGCCCTGGGAAGACGAAAAAAGACAATCCCTCTAAACCCTCGCGACCTGCAACACCATCGGGGAATAGTTGGCTCAAGGCAGTATACAGTTCATGGCGGGTGACATCGTTGAGTTCGTTCCAGTCAGCATCGACCAAGGGAACGCCTTGTTGCAGGCGAACGCCGACGTAGCCTTTGGCGGGATCGAAGGTATTGCGAGAAAAGTTGCCCATGTCTGTTCTTCCTAAACTAGAAGGTGAGGCGCAGGGTGCGCTGTAAGGTAAATCCATCCTGCATATCAATCCGGGGGTGAATGCGATGGTTGATGAGAATGCCAGAGTTTAAAGCAGCGCTGCCGCCAGCAAACAGCCCAAATTCCCTCAGTTGCCAGTTTTGGTTACCAGGGCCAGGGGGAATATCGCTCGTTGTGAAATCCAGTCGAATCTCTAGCTGATTGGTAAACGATCCACCTAAAAACGTAATTTGATTCGGTGGAATCGCTTTACGAGCAGTTTCGTTGTAAATCTGCTCCAGGCTGCGGCGAGCGGTCTCTGGAGGTAAGGTGCCGCCATCCCAGGCAGCCTCGCCCGTACCCACTGCCCAATACATTACTTGCTGCCCCTGAGGATCACCTTTGATCAGCGCAGCCAGGAGGCGACGTAGACTATTGACAATCAAGTTGGGTTGCCAAGGGCGTTCCCAGATCAGATCTCCGTTTAGATTGATAAGGCGATCACAAAATTCACCTTCGGGATAGTGCTCTTTGAAAATGATTTCTTCTGTCATTAACGTCCTCCAAATAATATGTAGCAGATTTGTTAAATGCCTTAGGTTAGCCCCGTGTGCCAGGTGCGAGAGTGGGTGCCAACAGGTAGGGTGCCAGTATCAACCGTACGATGGGTCAAGTCATTGCTGATAAACCAGCGCCATTCAGGAATGCGATCGCTGACACTATCCGATCCCTCCCCATAGAGTTCGGTTTGCAGCAAAACTCCGATGTCTATAAAGGCTTCTTGCACCTCTGCCGTGGCATCATACCCTTCCTCTACATTGATCGGTTGCAGGAAGAACACTGCCCGTACCTGAATCGGCAAAAACTCTTGCAGAATTTGCCGAATTCGCTCTCCTTCCTCCTGAAGGGAAAAGAACTCACTGTCGATGTCGGGAGTAATGTAGATCCCGATGGTTTCACGGTTATAGAGATCGTTGTCATTCCGGTCATAGCCTCCCCGTCCATCCGGTTGACCGCAGTCATAGCTGTAAGCGGTCTGGTCATCAAAGGCTCTGGTGCGCAGGTTAAATAGAGCTATAGGATCAGTGGATACCACTGATCCGGGGGGTAGACGGCGTCCCTGGAGAGTCGGTGGCGGGGTAGCACTAGGCTGAAGGCTACCATCCAAATAAACTACAGCACCGGAATCTAGCCGCTCTAACCGTGAAGCATCGAAACTGATCAGTACATTGCGGACAAATTCCCGCACTCGGGTGTCCCAACCAGTAACGCGATTGATAATAGCGGCAATGTTTGGGAGGGTTCCCACCGTGCGATAGATTTCTGGGGCAAAGCGGACTTCGGTACGCTGTTCATCTTCATTCAGGTAATCCTTCAACCGCCAGCCAATTTGGTGAGCCAGGGGCGGCAGCAGGCGACTATCCAGCCGCCGTGGATTGTGTAAATCCCGCAGCCCCTCGACAAATCCATGCAGCATATCGGCATGGGCATCGAACACCTCCAGCAACCGTTGCAGTTGACCTTTGGGTTGATCCAGTCGGGCAACGGTGAAGGGCGAGGGAGTTACGGTGTCAAGGCGTTGATGGATTTGGGGCAGCTCGGTGAACAGGGTATGGGTATAGAACCCTGTGGCGAGTGCGGAGGTTTGAGTGCGACGGCTGAAGATCCGGTACGCTTCGGGACCCACGAAGGCGGTGTAGTAATAGATTGTTCCGGGATGCAAATTGTCTCGATCAAAGAAACGCACGACTTGGGAAATGGGCAGGGGCGCACCGCCGGTCGCCGAGAGTTGCGACTCCTGGCGGATGCTGCGCATGAGAATGCGATCGCGCGGTTCAGGTTGGTACCGATACTGGTAAATCATCCGAATCAGGCGATCGCCCTCCAGATCCTCCCGAATTTCTTCAAAGTCGTAGCGAAAGGTCATGCTGTCATAGACGAGCAATCCATCGGTGAGGGAGTCATCCCCCAGTTCCACAACCACGGGCACCACCCCCCGACGATTCAACCCTGGAAATCGCCGCTCGCGCCGCAGAATATACAGGGAAATGGAATCCGGATGAGGAAATTGGGGCAGGATCTCGCCCAGATCGTGTATGCCCAGATCCCAGGTCAACTCAATTGCGGGTTCAAAGGTGACCGCACCGCTAGCATCATGGCTCAGCAGTCGTCCCTGTGGGCTACTTGCCGCTTGAAACAAGGGTAAATCAGTACCCTCCAACGGTCGGAATGGAAGGACTTGCTGAGCCATCAGCGTCGCATTTGGGTCATACAGAAAAACCGTGTCGCCTGCGTTATTCCAGACCGGAGCACTCCGGTTCCAGTACAAATCGGTGGCGGTATTGGTGCCCTCCCCAGAATGCACTCGCAGCCGTGCGCCCGGTGCCACGATCGTGCCTGGTGGAAAGGTATAGTGATGCCGACTTCGATCTTGTAACCGCCAGTTGCTTAAGTCTTGGGGCTGAGCCGTTTCATTCCTCAGTTCCACATACTCTTCATTTAGATTGATAAACGGACCCCAGCGTCGCCCCTGGGAATCAGGAGCGCTGTCAAACCCGACTGGATTGATAATGACCTTCGTAATCAGCATAGGCGCTTCCAGGCTTAGCCTAGTCCTCCAGTAACGCTCAACAGATTTAAGCTGCCCTGACGGGGAAACTCCTGGGAGCGCAGTTGAATCAATCCTGTGGCAGCGATCGCGGGATCGACGAGTTCTCCTGGTGGGTCGGAGCGCCGTCCCTGAAAGGTGACCCCCCGGACAAAAGCCACCCCAGGGACTGCTTCGATCACTTCGTAAACCTTACTCAAGTAAAATGGCTGACCAAAGTCGAGGCGATTGATCTCGAACAGGGCAGTCAAGGATTCCTCCACCCGTTGTTGCACATCCTCCCGATAGAAAGTGGGTTCCACGCCCAGTTCCACAATGGTGATGGTGATAGTGACGAAGATGGGCGATCGCACACTCAACAGGGTAGTGACTATGCGACGCTCGTCAAAATAACGCAGTAACCTTGCCCGCAGATCGTCATTTAGGTCCAGGTTGCCTGCTGCCACAATATACAGATCAACATAGTTCCAGGAGCGAGCGACGGCGGTCGCCCGGGCAACGCCGGGGACGTTTTCTGCCAAGGCAATGTAGTCTTCCGCCGTAACCGCTCGTTGCATACTGCGAAACACCTGCGGAGCTTGCCGTCGAGCACTTTCAATCGACTCGCGATCGGCTCCCCCCGAGGCAGCTTGGGGATTGGTCACTTTGGCAGAAACATTGACACCACCTTTGACAACGGTAATGGTGTTGGCTCCTACATTGCCTGCTGCGCCTCCACCGATTAAATAGGTGGAGCGGATCGTACTGGCAAGCGGTGGAATTTGTCCATAGCGCCCATCTCCAAACAATAGTTCGGCTTCATTTACATCGTTGATTTGTACGGTGAAATGGGAATCACGGGACAGGCTGTACAGCAAAGTCCCCCGCCGTTGCCAGACCTCAAACCCACTTCCCCGATCCACCTCCACCTGCAGATAGTCTTGGGAATCTGGATCGCGAGGCAACAACACTGGGGATTGGGTTAAGCGAAAACTCTGGTTGGCTTGTCCTGTTGAGACTCCCAAGACTTCATTCACGATGCGCGTTGCATTGATCACTGAGATCGTCGTGCTGATGGTCTTTGGAGAACCAGTGCCACTCCGAGGCACTTCTAGCGCGGAGCCAGTTACGGGCAGGTAGATAAACTCGATCGCGGGTTTTCCGGGGGTCGCTTGGGTGGCAAAGCGCGCTCCCACCTCAATTCGCAAGGGCGTGGGGGCATCATTCGGGACGGTGAGCGTTAATTCAGCGGCAGCCGGAGCCGGAGTTGCCAAGTTATACCCGATCAATGCCAGCAAATCGATCACACTGCGCCGTTCGATCGCGGTTGCTAAAAATGACTCATTGGCAATCCGATCTTGATAGTAGAGTAGAACATCGCCGGTATAAGCAAATAGCTCAATTAACAATCGACCGAGATCATTCTCAGAGCGATCAGTCCATTCCGGCAGTTTCAACGCTGCTAGATCCAGCATGGATGCAACCAGAGAAGCATAATCTCGGTTGGTGTAGTCTGTCATTGTGCGATCACCCGACATAGGGATAGAACCTCGCTATTGAATAGGAATCACAGTGGTTTGTATTCCGGGTGTATCTGCTTGGATATAACGCACTCGCAAATACAATTCGCCCTCCTTGGGAATAATGGAGATTTCCTGGGGTAACACCCGTGGCTCAAACTGCAACATGGTTTTGGTAATCTGATGGCGAGCCACTTCGATCAGTCCATCGTTGATGTTTTCGTGCAGTAGTTGGGTGACGCCGCCGCCGTATTGCCGCACCATAACCCGTTCCCCAATGCGGCTGAGAAACAGGTGTTTCAAGTTTTCTTTAAATTTTTCCGATCCCTCGGTCACCGCTACCCCGCCACTGCGAGAGTCAATCCGAAAGGGAAAGGCAAATCCACGTAATTCGTTCATCGTGTCTACTTCCTGTGTTGATCTACATTGGTAAGGGATTGCTGCTGAGATACGTACTCATCGCGGTGTTCAAGGCAGCCCCTCCATCTTGAGGAACAGGAGTCCAGGCGGTTGTAAATACATTGGTAAAGCCCTGGAGCCAGGTCTTCAGGCTGGTGATTTCTAGTTGGGAACCCGTTGCATCTGTTAAGGTAATTCCCTGACTATTAAGGGTTACGGTATTGTTTTGAGCTTCAATCGTGATGCCCTGATCGTTCAGGGTTATGGTGTTACCATTTGCATCTTGAATTGTGATCTGACCATTTTCGTCGTCAAAGTGCATCAAGTGCCCCGTGGAAGAACGAATTAACCGTTGTTTAGGATTGGCATCTTGGGTGTCATCAGGGACTGTGTCTTCGGGATACCAGATACCTAGCCAGACTGGGTTACTGGGGTTGCCATTTTCAAATGCCAGCCATACCTTATCGCCGACTTCGGGGACAAAAAAGTGACCGTAGGGAAAGCAGGGGCGCGCCTGCACGAAGAAGTCGGGGTCGGTCTCGTCAAACACAGAGGGAATGCTGACTTGAATCCGCCCTAAATCCAGATCATTGCCTTCGACCTGACCCACATACAATCCAGGGTAGCGTTCTCGGGTTTCTCGATGCGGGGGAGTAAAAACCATAGCTCACCTCGTACAGACAAAAGAACTGATGTAACTGTTCTGGCTGAAATTCATCTCATGGCGAACTCGTGCCAGGTACCAGTCGCCCGACCACCGCCCGCCATAGCCCTGAATCACAACCCGTCGTCGGGGGCGCAACCAGATGCTGCCGCTGGCTCGCCCGCGTGCAGATTGTCCCAGTCGGCGAGAGGTATCACCCAAGGTTCCAGAGAGGTCATCTTCCGGGCGTGCAGGTGCGCCTACAATACGGGGCGGGACGCGCCAAAAGTCTTGCAAGCGCGATCGCTTACTGGCAGACAGGGTCAGCAAGCGAGTCAATCGAGCCGCTCCGGCTCCGGTCTGGGCAATCCGTTCTGGATCGGGAGTCCATTGCGCATCACGGCCACTGGCGAGTGGCTGACTAATTTCGATGCGATCTCCCGTTTCCGGATCGGTGGCGACGAGGCGCATTTCTGGGGCAGTAGCAAAGGTGTCATAGGTGGCGATAAACTCCACCAAATTCTCATTGGCAGCGAGGGTATGTTCAATCGGTTCCGCCGCAATCAAGCTCTGGGTCGAGACGAAATTGAGCGTGTCAGCTCCTGGTCCGCGATCAACATACAGCTTGCAGTCATAATCTTGAGCCAGTTGATGCAAGAACGCCAGGTCGGTTTCTGCCACCTGCTGCCGGGGGCGACTTTCTTCAATTAAGGCATCTTCTGTGGGGTCAATATCGCCTGGTAGAAGATTATTGGCGAGCGCGATATCCCGCACAACTTGGCTGATTGTGGTGTTCCACCACCGCTTTGTCCGGGGTTGATAATTCAGTTGCACTAAAGTGTCGATCGCCTGGATCTCAACGCTTGCCTGACCCCGATTCGGAAATATTGACTGAATTCCAGTAACCGCTCCCCGGAACAGGAGTGCATGAATATCCTCCCATCCCAAATCAATTTCGACCGTCAGTCCTTCGTGCAGGATGTCGGATAGCACTTGATAGTGATCACCAAAGGTCATGGTTGCGAGATCGGCTTGGGAATCACTTTCTTCAACCACTAGTGATTCGAGGAGATCGCCCATCTCCTCCCCTTCAATTTTGACGCTGGCAAACAATCCATCCATAACCTTACCGTTGAGGGCGTTTTACGCGAGTCGCATTGTTCAGAGCCGGAATCACGATAATTTCACCAGGCTCAAACTGGTCCGGCAATCGGCCTCCATTCGCATCCATCACATGCCAATACAGTTCTTCCCGACCCAAGTACTTCAATGCCAGAAGATCCAATGTGTCGTAGCCCGCCAAGCGATGTCTTTGGCTGCCCAACGCGGGGGGCGATAGGGGAGGACGACGGATCGGTAAGGAGCGCGTGACCCCGCGAGTGGGATGGGAGACCACCAGGAGGGGCAGATTGCGATAGCGGGAAAAGGGGCTGACAGGCATGATAGGAACCGTGAGAGGAAATCGTGGGAAACGTTAGAACAGCACATTGCCAATGTCTTCGTAGGCAGTATGGTAGAAGGTACGTCCCATGCGTTTGACAGAATCGATCACAAAAGTGAGGGAGTCGATCTTTTCAATCATGGTGATCTCAACTTCTGCCCGGACAGGATCGAGCGCTGAATTAAACAGCGTCTCCGTAATTTTTAGACTGGTGATAAATCCTTCCATACTGCTACTGCCTAAAATCAGCAAGGCAGTCGGGGGTTCTTTAAACAGCGGTTTGTTGCCGCCAACTAAACTAAACACATCCAGCAGATCCCCAATAGCGGGATACACAAAGGAACGGAGAATAGATAGGTCAGCGAGGATATCGCCTTCTTCGTTCCGCCGTCGCTCTGGTTCTCCGGGACGCTGTTCTCGACCATCAATCATGAACTTGAAAGTGAGGGTGCGATCGCCCTCTTCCTCAAACCGATGCATATCCGCCGCCGAAAAATTGCGCCCAAGGACTTCTACTTGATTTTTATATGCCTCACCGACTGCCCCAAACGAGCCACTGAAGCCTGCACTCAATGCCCCCCCTGCTGCTGAGAGTGTCCCGCCCACCAAGCCACCCACCCCGCGCGCCTGGACATCTGCTCTCGCTTGAGCGGGGATCCGTTTGCCCCACTTGAGTTGCTTGGTATCGGTCAACTGTGTGGGGTTGTATTGGAAGGGATAAATTAGCGGTGGGAGCGTTAGAATATTGGCAAGATAGCCTCGTTTGGCAGGTTGGATTTGGCTATAAGTCATGATGTTGTCCGATGAAAAGAGGGCTGATAGGAAAAGAACGGAGCCAGACGATCACGGTTATTGAATTGAACTCGTCGATAATCCGCGTCGGAATCGCCCTAGCTCAAGCTGACGTTGAATTTCTGCCAAAACGCGATCGGCAATCAAGCGAGCCGTTTCGTCGGCAGTGTCCCGGTCCACTCGGTCAGTCGTAATTTGGACATGGATGCCATCGTTCACGATAATGCCTGCTGCTGCCCCTGCCGCCGCGCCTGCTGCTGCCCCTGCTGTCGTTGCTGCTGCTGTGGTTTCTGCCATTGAGCGGGGACGCAGCAGATCCTCCAGCGCGGATTCAGACGGGGCACGAAATTCGGGAATCGTCAGTGTTGGCGCTCGGAACCCCGGTAAGGTTAGGGTGGGTGCTGTGGTCGGTCCAACTGGACCCCCGCTACCTGGAGGCGCGGCGGGAGCCGAGGGGAAACGAGATTCGATAATACTGGATAGCCGAGGACCTAAAGGTCCAGGAGTTGCGGGAACCGGCAGCGAGGGAATGGCAGGAATGCTGGGGAGACTCGATCCCACGCCGGGAATTGCTCGAATCAGCGAATTGAGACCACTGATCATCCCGTTGATGGCTGAAATCAAGCCATTCACCAGATTGGCGATCCCAATTTCCAATAAGGTAATCCCGTGGGTGATCACTTCTCGCAGGATATCTGCGATCGTCAGAAATACATCTCTAAAAAAACGAGCAGCGCTGGTCAATGCCGTTCGCACTGCCTCATCTACAAAGACCCGCAAAGCTGGACGCACAAGCGTTTCCAGAATAAAACCGAGCAAAGCAGCCAGAAAATTGGGTAAGGTATTGACCACCCCTTGAAGCCACTGACTGAGACGATTAATCAACTGCCCTAGCCAGTCTGCTAATGCCGTCAGCAGTTGTCCCACCCAATTGAGCAGGGGTTGAACATAGGTGAGGATGAGCCGAATCCCTGCATCAATAAATATCAACAGGCTGGCTAATAGTCTGGAGACAGGCAGAATTCCGGCAGTCGTGAGGTTGTCAAATAATCCCTGAATTAGCCCTCGGATGCCTGCAATCAGTTGATTCGCAAACGTCCGGAGATCGCCCACGAGCAACCGAAAATCGGCGACGATATCAGCAGCACGGTACACGACAGGAATCAGTAGACCAATGGCTGCTACCAGTTCCGCACCAAAAGCAACGGTCGCAAATGGAGCAGCAAACCCAGACGCGATTCCACCAATTAGATTGCCAGCCAACGAACCAAGACCTCCCAAGATGGTGCTGAAGAGACCGCCACCCTGGCTTTCTTCCCGGCGAGCGACCGTCTCCACGACCCGCACGGGGATGGGTTGATCCGTCTGGTTCACCACCCGTACCAATTGTATCCCTCCCGTGGAGGTTGCCCCCGCCGTCCCAGGGGTGGGGGTGGAGGAGGAACCTGGCAGAGCCGCGACAATGGTGTTGATGGTGTTGCTGATGCGATCGGAGAAGCGCTCTAGCGCACCTGAAAAGGCTTCCACTCGTTGCTGTAGCTGGCGGGTTCGCTGCTCCAACATACTTGCAAAGCTGGTGCTGAGGCGGTCTAATTCTTCATCCATACATGACCTTCCTTCCGTTTACGATGAACTGCCTCGGTTGACAGCTTCTTCCTCTCGCCGAAGTTGCTCTTGCAGCAACTCCAGATAGCGCTGACGTTCGGGAATGGGAAGCCCGAGAATCTCTGTCTGCGACCAATGTAAGTGGTAAGCGAGTAAGAAAACCTCCCGGTGTAAGGTATCCTCCCCGCTTACTCCAAAGGGAAAAAATGGCTCATGTCCAGCGTGGTGCGATATGCTTTGCCACACTGCTCACACACAATTTGACGGGTGAGATCAGGACCCGGGGCAGCTTCATCCATCGCCCGTTGAATTAAGCGGCGATCGCCCATCGACAGGTCGGATAGGATCTTGGTCCCCATGGCTCGAATGCGTTTTGGTTCTAGATTGCCAACTTGTTTTAAGCAGCATGCCAGCAGGGCGTCCCGTTGGCGCGCCGCATTGTTGTCCCGACGGTTCCCTGAGGTTTCTTCATCCTCACCTGTCGGCAATTGGAAAACAAACTCATACTCCCAATTGCCATTGGGAGCTTGATAGCCGTCTTTAATTGCAACTTTGATCTCTGGGACTGAACCGTTCTCCACACGACGGACCTCTAGTGCTGATAGATCTTCCCAGAGGGTCGTCGTCGCCGAACAAGAGCAGCGATAGTTTGCTTCCATCTCATCCCCAAAGGTCAAGCGCCTCAATTCCAGGAGAAGATAGTTGCGATCCGCTGAAAAGAGATGACGAATCACCGTGCTATCTACCTTGTCCACACCTTCTAAGGAAGTGACACAGTTCTCTAATAAAGCCGTGATCAGCTTACCCCCATTACTGCGGATTTTGGGATCGGCGAGTAACGCTTCTTCCTTGCCGGTCATTTTGCGTAAGGTCGCCTGCTTGTGGAGAATGCCAGTCTCCGGGTCAAGGTAGCCAACAGGGAGGGTGACTTCGTGCTGCCAGGTTGTGGATGTGTTTGTCATGAAACAATCAACTCTAGACCATCATGCTCTAAAACAATGGTTTGTTTGAGTAGGTTCGTTGATCCAGCTTCTAGATCCGAAAAGGAGGCGGATTTGACCCAGGCTCCATAAAAAGCAAACCGGAAGACTTCCTGACCAAAGTGTTTTTTGACAACCGATCCATCCCGACGACCATTAGAACCTTGTCCCCCCTGCCCTAGTTTAAACATGGTCTCAAAGAAGCTCTTAAAGAGGGCATCGTCAGGACTGCCATCGACATAGCGTTCGATCGTCAAGGGTTGAAATTTGACGACACCACTAGAAACTTTGTGAATCACGTTGGTGCCTCCTTCAGGAACTTCAATGGTGTCGGTTTCTCCCATACTGAGACCGGAGACTTTACTCACCGTTGGACTTTCAACCGTGCCAATTTCGACGACAAATTCATTACTACGATAGGGATCGTTTAGTGCCATAACCATCTCCTTTACAGGGAAAACTCTTATGCTCACTCAAAATTTATTGCTCACTAGCGGATGCTCCGCTCTCTTGTTGCCCAACAATGATCAAAATTGTTTCTGCCGGTCGAGCTGGATAAAAATAGACTTCGATCCGGAGATTGCCCAGCGCGATTTCATCCGGAGGGTTATTTTCAGGACCACAGATGACGGTGAATACTTCACTCGGAGTTCCTGTGCCAAAAGCTCCCGCTTGATAGAGGCGCAATAGGAAGGGAGTTACAGTATTAAACTTAATCTTGTTCCAGAGCGTGTCCCGATTGGGTTCTTGTTTCACCCAGCGCAACCCCTCCCGCAGGGAGGCTTTGACATAGTTAAACAGCAGGCGAATGTTGACGTACAACCAACGGGTATCGGTTGACAGCGTACGCGAGGCATCGATCACAATGCCTGCCCCTCGAATTAACCGAATGCCGTTGATGGAACTATTCTTGACCAGATCCGTATGGTCTGTATCAGTAATGTTGCGCTCTACGCTCAAGGCACCCCGCACTACAGCTTCATTGCCAGCAGGAGCTTTCCAGACACCCCGGGTTTGGTCGATGCGGGCGTAGACACCCATAACATGCCCGGTGGGGGGCACATCTCGGGTAGGGTTAGAGCCTGTCCCGATAGGGTCGGTGATAGTAATCCAGGGCCAGTACAGCGCTCCATAGACTTTCGCCGCTCGAAAATCCTGCCCAAAGGCTTTGGCTCCATCGACATCACGACTGGCAGGGGTATGCCCCACAAACATGCAATCACCCTTCTCGGCACAGTAGTCGATCGCCGCGCGAGTAACTGCCCTGAGAACTCCATCAGGCATCAGCTCAGGGGTGGCTAGCAGTTGGATCGCAGCCGTATCAAATCGGGAGAGGGCGTTGCGGTAGTCGCCTGTTGCAGGTTGATTGCCATCGCTTCCGGCAGTCCGAGTCAGGGTACTCGTGCTGGGCGTCGCCAGTCCCAGGCGAATCCCCGTTCTAGGAGGTGGCACATCCCGACCATCAAAAGCTGTGGGGTTCAGATCAGTCAGAACAATGTAGGCTGAACCAGAAAAGGGATCATTGAGGCGGAGCGGTGCATAGTTGGCTTGGCTGGCATCCAGCGTTAGCTTTTCCCAGGTTTCCACGGTTTGCGGATTAGAATCCGCGGGTGTCAGTTGCTGGACCACCAGGTTGAACTCACAGGTCGAGAGGGTGGCATTGTCAGCGATACGGTATTCATTGCGCTCCGCTTCGGGCGGCTCAGCCCACTGGACAAAAAATTGGGAGTTCCCCGCAGCATCCTCCTGTTGAACCAGATTCGTAATGCGATGCCAATTTTGGCTGATACCGTCATCTAGCCGTACCCAGTTGCCGATCGCAAAGCCTGCAATGCTATCGACCTGAACTTGAGTATAGGAGGGGTTGGTGCTGGCAGCCCCCGCGTCGGTCGCTGAAGCGGCTGTAAACCCAAGTAGGGTTAGGGTAGTAGTGGCTGTAGTGGTCAGGCTCAGGTTAGAGGCAGATCCTTTGCGGCGGGAAACCAACAAGATCCCGTTCGCTTCGACTAAAGCAATAACCCGTTGCCCCGCCTGGGCATTGATGGCATCAACCACATCTTGAGCCGTTGCCTGGGATGGAACCGGCAGCGTCGTGTCATCTAAAGTAACCGTGATTGAGGTCGCGGGGTTATCGACCTGAATCACCAGGGTACGAGCGGGATCGGTGCTAGGCACGCTGAGATTGATGAGACCAGAGATCGCAGCTCCCTGAAGGCGAGCCGGTTGATTCCCTGCAAGGTTTGCGGCTAAGCGACTAGAAAAGGTCGGATTATCTTGCACACCAATGTAGAGGTCATTGCCCCAACTGCCATGCTCTGGAGTGTTTCGATACCCTGCCGTGACCTCTAGGGTGTTACTGCCATTTCGCCCCTGTAGCGTGACACTGGCGGCAGCGCTCTCACTTCCTAACACCCTGGCAATGTAGGCTTCTTGTCCGCCATTGAGGAAGAAGCCATCCACGCAGTAGGCTCCGACAAAGTTGCGATCGTAGCTGCCAAACCGAGCAGTAAATTGTCGGAAGTTGGAGACTCGCACTGCTTGATCCGTCGGTCCTCGGCGACTCCGGAGGAGAAATCCAGCGACAGAGGTAGGTGCCCCCGCGATCGCGGGGGCGGCACTGCCATCCGTTTCTATCACGTTGATGCCAATATTAAAAGCCATACTGTTGCCTCATACAAACGTATATTAAGGAGGGGGTAAGCGCTACACTGGAACTGCCTCTGGAGTAGTTCCCTTGTCTGGACTTGCGAGGATAAATGGAACGGCTTGAGGACGAAACTGGCGCTCTCCAGTTTTCATTCGGATCAGAACTTGATAGAACAGTGGGGTTCGACCTGGGGGGACATAAGCCGCGATCTCTCGATCAGAAGGAGTAAATTTGGTGATAGTGATCGGTTCACCATTGATCACGAGCAATGGCTGTTGATAAAAACTAAATAGAATTTGTTCTAGTAGATAGGCTTTTTGCGATCGCTCTTCCGCAAAGACATCAATAGAAAAATCGAGCCTTAGGGACTGCTGTGCAGGCTGGATAAACGCTCCTGCTGAACTACCATTTGTAGCTAGTGTATAGTTATCAATCAGCTCACCACTGCCAGTGGTGTTATCTTGCAGTTGAATTGACCAGGGTGTAATCAAAATGTATGGCAATGTGCGGGTTCCTGGATTCTCTGGAAGGTCTATGATCGCGGGAACATCTGTTGAGGTTCCATCCACCACCACTTGAAAGCGTTTGTTGAGACGGTTCAGAAATACTGCGTCTACATCTTGTATTGGGGTTGGTGTTGTCGCAATCAAATCTCCGATCACAGCTGTGAAACCAATACCAGCATCCAAACTATGCAGCCGAAGGATTGATATAGCTTGACGTAAGCTACTAGGCATATCTCCGAGCCACATCTGATGCAATTGCCAAACATCTGCCTGCTTGACAGGAATAAGGCGTTTCCAGGAAAGGCTAGAGCTGCTATTCGTAATCTCAAAAACCAGATAAAAGGGTCTTGTTGAGCTTCCATCCCCTGGTCGGCTACTACGAAACCAGAACCGTAATTCGTCTATTTGCCGCAAATCTAACGGATTTGAAAGTTGGCGTTGAATAAAAGGCGGCGGATCAGCGACACCACCCCTTGCCAGGATCACAGTCGCGACACCATTTTCGCTGACATAACTAGGAGCAGGAGTAGTGCTTAAAGACCATAAAAATGTATGAGCATCTAGAATCCAAGGACTAGGGAAAAGATCTTGTAAGGAGATAAAACTCATAAGTTAAGGTCTCTCAGAGATTCTTAAAAGATGTTAGTTATATTACGATCATGTGGATGATTTTTATTTATCTTATGATCAGAGTAAAACTTACCCTACAGATGGCAGGAGTACTTAAGTCGCAGATAATTAGACTTAAGTGTCCTAATTCACACACCTAGAACGCTACCGAAAATTGGTATAACCGACATTCTGCACTTCCAACTGGCACATTGAGAATTAACAACGAAGCAATCGAACTTGCAGAAAATCCGACTAGAGAATTATCTCAATAGGCAGCAGTTATTCTCAATTGCGATTTGGTAGTTCGTTTGAACTGAAAACCCTACACCTCCTATTTCAAGAAGCTTTCAGCATTAAATATCTGAGTGTGACACTTAAAGGGCGGAATGTGGGTATAAAATTCTTCGCTCACGATAAGTGTATATTATCCGCTTGGAATGCTTGAATAAAGAAAACAATTGTCAAAAAGCTTAAAAAAACTTTGTCTTGGGGTTCGACAATGGTAGAACTTACGCATTGACATGTAGAACAAAAAGTGCATAAAGCAATAATGTAGAACAATAACTAGCGATCGCTAGTTATGTTCGGTTTTTTAAAAGTTCAAGACAACAGTATAGGGCAACACACTGTTTTGCAAAATTTAATCCTTTCTTTTGATAGATTTTACCAGATGAAATCTGAGTTGAATTGAAAGTGTTACGTCTCGCAATCAGTCTGCTGAATAAGATTTATTTCTGTTTTGCTAATTGGTAGAAAGTATATTCCAACGAGCAACTTGCATTAAGTGAAGATTTGCATCAAACTTGGAGTCACAATATGGAAAACATAAACACGGGGAACATGACAGAGCGTTACTGCGCCTTGATTGTGGGAATTCTCTTTTTAATTTTAGGTTTGGCTGGATTTATAGTTAGTGAAAGTATAGGCAAATATTACATAGCCTTGGGAACCATTTCAGATTCCCCCTTCGCCTTCACTTTGAGCGGTGAGATCCGCCTTGGCTGAACTACGCAGCTCCCTATCCCATCTGCAAATGCGTTTGGGATTGCTTTTCTTAAAATGTTGTACGACCCGTTGACATCACTGTTTATTAACCGATTTCCAGAAGTCCTGTACAGTCCTCTGCTGATTCTTTGACCACTAAAAGTGGGTGAATCAGTTTCTTGACCATAAGTAGGAATTGGATCTAAAGAAAGAAAGCTGCTTTTGGAAGTGTAAGATTCCTCAGTCACAACTACCATTATTCCTACTAACTGACACTTATATGTCAGCATTTGTATAAAACGAGAGTATGGCACTGTAACAAAGTTTTGATTATTTCGCTTTCCTAGATTAATCTGGTGTTTCCACAGGTTGTTTTTACCGATTACCAATGTTCCAATTTGTTTCTTGGTAAGTATTGCAACTATCAAACGTGAGGTATGATGCAGGTAATTATCAATTTTTTGGTTTCTTTTTCTGGTGAGCCTCGCAATTCGGTCAGATGTTTTCCGGTTTGTATTTAACATAGATTGCAGTGCTGCTTTGCGCTTATTGAAAAATTGGTTGATGCTTTTTAGCGGTCGTCCGTTAATCAGGAGAGGGGTAAATTCCTTCTGATTTGAAGTTAACGTTGCTAAGTTGTTTAACCCTAAATCAATAGCTGCCACTGAATCTGATGGAATAGGGGTGGTGGACTCCGATTCATTGTAAATCACTTCAATTACATAGCAATCACACTTGGGAACAATTCTTACCTGACAGACTCTATCACTCACCTGCGTAGTCAAATTGATGTTTGTGCCAGAAAGCTTTACCCTTCCATCTTTTAGACCAGGTTTACTGATTGCCTGAATTGTATACACTAAAAGATTGCGCCCTTTAGTCTTGTCCTTATACAAGGGCATTTGCGGTGGCGCTTTGAACGCAGAAGAAGAGACTTTATATTCCTGAAGTGCCTTAAAGAACGACTTCCAATTTCGGTCTAACACTATGAGAATCTGTTGGCTTACCTTCCTAGGAAGTGCTTTATAAGTTGAATGAGTTTTTAATAACTCATGCATTTTGTTGTAGTTTAAGTATCCCCAACCAAAAATGTAGTTTTGTCTAATGATATAATTAGCCGCATTGTAAAGATTCTTAGAAGCAAAAGATAGCGCGTCTATCTCCTCAAAAAATTTTTGTCCTTTTTTGATGACGTGTTTTTCCACTAGTTGCATTGCGCTATCATCTCTTTGTACACCCATATGGTAGCAGAAATGGCACGAGAAAGACGACTGAATATCAGAGTGAGTGATTACGAATTATTACAACTAGAACAAGAAGCTAAAAGAAGAGGACTAGCGGTTTCAGATGTCGTCAGGGCATGGATAGCTAAATTACCTGCACCAAAATTGCTACAATTGACTATAGATGATTAGATTTGCCTATAAGTTGAAGGAAGTTTTGCTATACCAGCTTTGGTTACATTGCCTGGAACAGATGCGTCTTACGTACCGTTTGGTGCATCTCCTAGCGCCTATGCTAAGGGATTTGGCTATGTATTTGGGTTGTTTCCCATCAATTTCTTGCATAACCTTGTACATTGTGCTGTTGGGGTGTTCGGAATTGCCTCTTATACGGATTTGAACAGTGCCCGCGTATTCAATCGTTTTTTTGTAGTTGCCTATATTGCGATCGCCATCCTGGGAGTGGTGCCCGTAGCTAACACGATGTTCAATTTAATGCCAATATTTGGTAACAATGTTTGGTTCAACGCCCTAACAGCAATAGCTGTTGCTTATTATGGCATTATTATACCTGCCAAGATCAAGGGCGCTAGTGTATCGCAAAGTTCTTAGTATCCTCCCCATCCTTAACTTCTAGACAGCCCGGAAACTGATTTCCGGGCTTACATCTTAAGTGTTGGGCATAAACTGAATTCAGAGTATACCTTGTTGAAGTTTATACAAAACCAACATTAATATCGGAAAATTGCTGCAACAGGTGTGCTGTATGGCACTTGTTCTGGGGGAACGGCGTAGACCGTACCACCGTTTAACAAGGTATGAGCAGCAACAAGATCCAACAAATCTTCATCGCCAGCTTCTTCTTCTTGGTGCAAATAAACAGTTTCTGAGGTTGGGTCAAACAATCCCCATTGCTGCTGACCAACTGCAACCAACAAGGAATCAATTCTTTGGTAATAAGCTGCCGGCACAATTTCCTTGAGTTCGTTGGATGCTTTGCCAGTATTACCGCCAAACAATTCGTTAAATCGCTCCACAACGTCTTGTTGCGATTTATGGTAGTACGGCTCAACAATCGGCCAAGCTCGTTCGTGTAGTTCTTGTGCCTTGAGAATCTCTTGATTCCCACTGATACCTTCTTCAATTAAATGCTGGTAAGTATTTGCATCTCTGTAAAGAGGCAACAAGTACTCTACCCCAGCCAGCATCAAAGGCGCTGTTTGGTTTCGCAATTTCTCTTCTAATGCGCCATTAACAGCGTGAAAGAATTGCAGGATGGCTTCCTGATGCTTATCCCTGTCGGGACTACCCTGACCGTGAAACGCACCCGGCTGTGCCCCTGAGAAAGAATTGGCGGTTCCGCCTTTGGATGTAGCAATGCGGAACTGACCGTCTTGAGCAGTCTCATCATAGTTGAGAGCTTCATCCAGACTTTTAGGCATATTTTCCACCTCTACCTCTTGGATGCTGTAGCGTGTTCCCTCAAAAAACCGCACATCCTTTTGGCTGAGAACCAGTAAGTAGAAACGCCCATCGCCATTTAAAATCGGCAGTAGTGGCTTAATGTGAAATCGGTCTGTTACCACAACCAACTCGTCAAATTCGTGAGGCAGGGTATAGTAGCGAAAAATATCTTTAGAAATAAAGACTGCCAGTCCTTGCTCTCCGACTTGTTCCCAGAAATCTGAACGATCCAGTCCATGAGCTTTTGCTAGCAATGCAACCGCATCGTTATGCTCAACACCTGCATCCATTAAGCGAGCTTCAGCGTCTTTAATCAAATTCTTAAACCGAACAGGGTCTTGTCGAACTTCTGGTCCGGCTGGGTGCATTGGCATATAAATTGAAACAGAATTTTGTCTTGGCTGTTCTAGTAGTGTTTTTATTTCCTCTCTAGAAATTAATGTCATGCGAATCCCTCGTATTAACGTGAGTAGAAATTCCAAACAAAACCGCTGATATATTCAACAGTTCTATGGGGAATTTCTCATTTGACTATTTGATCTGGATTTATTTCACGTTAACCAAGATTAAGTTTCATCTTTCTTATGGCAGGAAATCTGGGCATGATTTTTGTTCATGTGGAGTGTAGGGCTGAAAAAATTCAAAATTAGGAGTTTGAATTCACTATTCGTTAACAACCTTACACCCTTGTAGCTTATTTCCACCGAAGACTGGTCATTCAACATTAGGCGTGTTTGGGTTAATACGTTTTGAGTTCCTGGTTATGTTGTTTTCTCCTTGGTTAACAAAACCCAAAGTGACTCGTTTCATAATCCAATGCAGAGCGACAAGTATGCCAAAGGTAATAGCAATAATCACCAGAGGCTGTTTGCCAAGAATGTCTTCTATACCTCTAGTCAGAACAGCATCTGGTTGAGTCACAAAATCCCAACTGTTAAAACGTAAGAAACGTCCCCAATAAACACCAACAGCGCACAGAGCATGGGTAATTAACTCAACCCACAAAATCCATTGGCTCTTACCAATACGATGTAAGTAATAACCTAAATTAATTAAAGATATAACGTAAGCTTCAAATCCCGCTAGAATAACTAGCACATACAACGGGATGAGTAGAAGGGTTATTATCCAGACAGACTGAATTGTACGAATATCATCTATCAGGTGAATGATATCAGTCAGCAGGTAAGGCGCATTCGGTAAAAAAGCGTAGAAAACTATAAATCCCAACCACCAAACCCAAGATCGCCCGCGCCTATTCCGAAACAACCAAACGCTCAAAACCAAAGGTATAAAAGCTAGAAATAAGTTCCAAGTCATCCAACGCATATTGATTTGCAAGACTTGGACGACTCTAGCTATCAATTCAATGAGTTCTGCTTTCATAGCTGCTTCCTTGACAATGTGTAAATGATTATGGTTCCCTGTATAGTTATAAGCTAGCTGATTGACAGTCAAAACTCCATTGAGTGGTAAAAATGGCTACTAGCCAAATGGTCAATCAAACACGCTAACTCACTAGTATAGCCAATGTGTCAATCAGAGCAGGTTTACCATAGAGACGTTTCTCACTTGGAATGGTGCTCTTGTGCTGGCTGTAATTATAGATTTCATCTTGCCCTGCTTCAGTTCCAGAAATAGACTTTTTGCAATCCACGATCGAGTGGATATGAAACCGCAGATAAACGAGCCAGCGCCTTGCGGTGAATCCAGCGCTGCAGGAGGGTTAGCCCGAACTCACAGCGACTGGTGAACCCGAAGGGGGGTTCCCGAGGCACTGCGTTCGGTCGCCAGACTTGAAGCAAGTGCCGTCCCGTTGTGGCGACTGGCGTCCAGATGAACGCTCATACATCTTTTTAAAGATTGTCAACTGCCTAAAGAAGTAACTGTGTTTATTAGGGAGTTTTGTAGATTTTTGAAATCAAACAACAGCTTGAATCTCCGGGCTTTTAAGCCCTAGAGAGGTCAATACCAATACACCAGCTTTATGGTGCGACTAGCTTTCATCCTGTACATTAACTAATTATTTGTCAATTTAACTGACGGGGAGTTTGAGGGGCTATAAGTCCCGCACCATAGCCTCCGGCTTGGTGCCGGGATACATGGACGAGGGCAGTCGCGTGGGCGGGTCTCCCGACTTGAGCGAACTGCCCGTCCCCTCATGGAAAAAAGAAGTATTCGATGTACTTCTTTTTTCCTCTCTCCAGGAACACTCAACCAATCAACAAAGTCTATAATTCTAACAATAGAGCTATACGCTCCTCCGCTCAAACATTGGTGACGACCAACCAGATGACACAAACGGACTGGTAAAACAGGTGAACAGTGCATACCTTGGGAAACGTAAACAGACATAGAATTCGTTTGAATTCGCTACATATCTAGACTCCGTGGGGCGTCAGGAGTCTCGCTCACTGCCTGTGGAGGTATCGTTCCCGGGGATAACAGGATGCAAATCTAATTATCTAGGTGCGACCAATGAAGCAGGAAATTTCTATGAGGCGACTTGTAGAAGCCCCCACCATAACGGTACACCGGAAAGGTGGTGGGAGAACGTCACCAAAATATTGTCACCATACGTGTAAATGACTGAAACCCTGCTGTAACAAAGGTTATGGCAGGTTTTTAATTATTAAACTTCTCACAACCACCGTTAAACGTGATTAACAAATTAGATGTCTAATCCCTGTAATTTAACAATTTAAGTGTCACTTCGCAGAAACAAGGAAAATTACTGAGTTTTAAAAAAATTAACAAATTAAATGCCACTCTATAGATGAATAAACATAAATCTTTTAATAAAACAAACGTGTTTATTTAGGACGCTCATTCTTTTAAAACACCTGCAAACTCAAATAGCACTCTCACCGAAGCAAATGTCATTGTGTCGGAACTTTCGGATGAGGCGAAGTTGAAGATGGAGGTGATTCAGAGTCTGCTTGAGGCAGGCGATTGCCCAAGGGGCAGTGCCGAAGGCAATCGCACAACATACGCTCAACGGCTCAAGGAAGCAGCAGAAAAACTTGGCAAATCAGTGCGAACAGTGCGGCGACTGATTGATAAATGGGAAAAGGAGGGACTAATTGGGCTAACGCAAACTGAACGAAATGACAAAGGAAAGCATCGAGTGGATGAAAACTGGCAGGAGTTCATTTTAAAGACTTACAAAGAAGGCAATAAGCATACTGGGGAAGCGTGAGAAATATTACGATAATCTCAAGGGCTGTTTTGATTGCTTCTAAGGTTTCCATGAGTAACTTCCTTGTGAATTCGACACTTTCATCCTCCAGTAGCGCTGTCAGAGTGGGTGTCAGAACGATGCTTGATATTTTTTCCGACAAAAGTCCGACAAAAAACCGACACAAGGAAAGCCACTGTCAAAAGTAGCTATGGCGCGATCGCTTAGAGTTGCCTTCAAATCAACATCTAGTTCGGACGTTACCGAAGCTTCTGGGGCATTAGCTAGAGTCAATCCTACAGCCCGCACCACGCCAATATCTAAATCTCTTAAAACATGGCGTTTATAACCATCAAAGCGTTGGGAGCGACTTTTACGACCGTGACGCATATCTGCATCTTCAATGGAAATACGACGGTCTTTGGCCACTCCTGTCTTAAGTATGGGTTGTCCTTGAGAATTAATTGTCACATCTTGGGTTTGAATTTTTCTTGCTACTTCAACAGTCTTTTTAACTGGCTGGAATTGCTGCTCATCAGTTTTTTTTTCTACCGATGATTCGATTTTATCCAAGGCATTGAGAATCACGTCTAATGCATATGAGCGCTCAGTTGGGTCATCCCAGTTCAAGTCTAGAACTGCTTTGAGTGAATCTCCTGTGACGACATTGGATATCTGGGTTTCTTCGGCCACATCTGTTATTGATTGATTTATTTTTGACAGAAAACCCGACTTTTTCCTATTTGAATTTTTTCTGTTATCAATTGGCCTGATTTTTTCCTATAAACTTTAATTTTAATCAAAATATTTAACGCTATAAATACCTGATTTTATCCCCTGGTAGCTATTAAGAATTGAGTAGAAAATATTAAACATAAAGCTAGTTTTACCAATTCTAAATCAAGAATTGTCCTGAAATTAGAACTTACTATAGGAATCCTGTCTGATTTCTGAACAGGATTTCAGATAAAGCGTTGTTAAAACGGGCTTTTCAGTCTCAGTATCTTTTCAAAAATCAAATCGGAGTCCTATATTTACGAACATAAAAGGAGAGACTCATGGCTAATCTAACTTTTCGCAGTATTCTCAGCACCGGCTCCAGAGCTTTGGGAGAAGGAGCGGTCGATGGAGCAGACAGATTTGACTTGTTCTTCGACAACATCGATTTGTCTGGATTTGCGGATATCCCGGCTTTGCTGCTCTTGGCGACGAGAAACGTTGACGAAGAGAACAACTTTATCACAATTAACGCGCCCGGTGATGTCACAAATCAGAGCCTGGAAGCTGCTCAGGATGAGGATTATTTCGTATCGCGAATCCTTGCTAACCCCAGCGATACCTGGATACTTCAGATTCATCGCATACCTAGTGGAATACTCAATGCAGCGAATAATATCTTAGGCATACACTGTAGGAATGCAAATGGTGAGACTAGTGAAAATCGTGATAACTTTTCCGTTGCCCGGATTTTCCTTGTATATTTTGGGGCGGAGAATTGATTGTTGGCAAATCTAACGTATCAAAAGCCACATAAGTTTTGATGGTTAGTTCGTAGTTCGCGCCTACGCGAACTACGAACTATATAGATTCACCTATCAAATTTATGTATTGAAACCTAGCTAATTAATTACATTCTTGTATTTAAAATATGTTAACAATGAAACACTCAATTAAAATCACCTCGCTTGTAACCTTGCTCACTGTATCAGGTCGCGCTTTTTACACAATCTTAAATGTTAGGTTTCTTTGTTATTACTTGGATGACACACCTTGAATTTTTTCCTTTGCTCTACATGAGTAACAAAGTAATCTTCTAACCACAGACAACTACTCTTGAGCAAATGATCCAAACCAATATCCAAATTCCAAACTTTCACGGTATTGTCATAACTACCGGAAATCAGACTTTTACCATCTGGGGTGAAACTCAGGGCATTAATTGGACTGTGATGTCCTATAAGAGTTACAATTGGAGTTATATTATCTGCAACATTTGTTGAAGTTATATCTGCAACATTCCATAATTTGATTGTGCGGTCGTCACCCGCTGAAGCTAATATCTTGCCATCTGGACTAAATGTTACCTTTCTGACATAGTCTAAGTGAGCGATGATGGTATTAATTAGTTTGCCATCAGCGATATTCCAGAATTTTACTGTACTGTCTGTACCTGCCGAAGCAAAGATTTTCCTATCTGGACTAAAGCTAATGGAAGAAACACGACTGCTGTGACTTTTATAGCTGTCACCTTTGCGGTGTAAGAGAATATTTTCTGTTTTGATATCCCATAGTTGTAAATTGCCGAAAGAACAAGCAACAGCGATAATTTCACCATCGGCACTGAAACTCATGCTCATAATACCGCAGCGATCACCTGATTTTTCTTGTAGAGTTTTTATCAGTGTCCCATCTTTGATATTCCATAGTCGAATAGTTTTACCACGTTTAGTTGCTAAGATTTGTCCGTCGGGACTAAATGCTAAACTTTTATATTCAAGATTGTTAGTAAGAGTTTTAAACAGACTCCCATCGGCAACATTCCACAAGTATATTTTTTTATCGTTGCCAATAGCAGCTAAGTGTTTACCATTAGGGCTAAATCTAATGTTGCTACCGGGAAAAAATTTAGTAGGCCCCTTTAGGGTTTGCAGTAGGGTATCCTTGTGAATATCCCACAGTTTCACTGTACCTGCTTTACCTACAGAGGCAAAAATCTTACCATCTGGACTGATATCAGTATCGATGGAATGATCGCCAGAGATATAATAAGTTTGTAGTTCGCTAGCATCTAAATTCCACAACTTTACTGTTTGATCAATACTACCAGATGCTAATGTTTTGCTGTCTGGACTAAACACCACACTCCACACCAAACCTTGATGTCCTTTTAACGTTTGTGGTTGCGTTGAAATATTGTTAATATCTTCTACATTCCATAATTTCACGGTACTATCAGAACTAGCAGAAGCGAGAGTTTGACCATCCGGACTGAAAGCAACATTCCAAACACGACTACGATGCTCTTCCAGAGTTTTCGGTTCATGATTATTCTCTAAATCCCACAGTTTAACGGTTCTATCTTCACTACCAGAAGCTAACATCTTGCCATTAGGATGAAAACTGACACTTCTCACGCTTGATCTATGACCTTTAAGAGTGTCTAATAAAATGCCATTTTTGAGATTCCACAGTTTAATTGTCCTATCAGCACTAGCAGAAGCAATGGTCTCACCATCAGGACTCAAACTAATATTCATCACCCCAGCACGATGGCCTGTAAGAGTGTTTAATAAAGTGCCATTTTCCACATTCCACAGCTTGATTGTCTTATCAGAACTGCTAGAAATTAAGATTTTATCATCCCGACTAAAAATCGCACTTCTCACCCATTCCTTATGAGCAGTGATCGTTCTAATTAAAATCCCATTTTTGACATTCCATAATTTTATCGTACCATCATCACTAGCAGAAGCTAAAATATTTCCATCATGACTAAAGCTAACACTCCAGATATTGTTATGATGACCTTTAAAAGTAAATAGTAGAGTCCGATTTTTCTTCCACAACTTGACTGTATCATCTTCACTTCCAGAAGCCAAAAGTTCACCATCAGGACTATAGCTAACACCTCTGACTGCTCCCTGATGACCTTGCAGGCGATTACGTTCTCTGATACTAAACATTACTTGTTGGAGCGCAGTTATCACCTCTGTCTTTGTCTCAGCTTTTACAAGTTGTATTTTTTCTAAGTTCTTAAGTTTTTGCACTGCTTTCAAAGCTTTTAGCATTGCCTCAAAAGGATTATCAACTAAGATTGTTCGTGCAGATGAACTCAGAAGCATCACGTTACTTTGTGCTAATTCTTGCTCTTTTTCTTTTTGGCGTTTTTCGGCTAAATCTGCTTTTTTTCTAGCAATTTCCTCTTGTTGTTCTACTACTTTTAAGTCTTGTTTTGCCTGTTGAGTCTCTGTTAAAGCTTTTTGTTTTTCTAATTGAGCTTTTTGTGTTGCGACTTGGGCATAATTTTTTTCAGATAATGCTTTATCTTTCGCTAGTAGTGCTTGTTGTTTTTCTGTTAAGGCATAATTTTTTTCAGTCAATGCTTGTTTGGCATTGTTTTGTGCTTCGTTTGTTTTTCGAGCATAAAAATTAGTTTCTTGTGCCAATCCGGTGGCAATTAATATCATTCCAACTATTAAAATAGAGCCAATACCAATTGTTCTACTTAATTGCCATTTAGCCCACTTCATTTGCTGTAAGGCACTGCTAACTTGCTTTTGTGCCTGTTGTTTGTGTTTATTAGCTAAATTCAGTTCTAATTCTGCATCCTGTAAAGCAATTTCAAAATTTTGAATCGCTAACTTTTGACTATGAGAAATAAATTGATAATCTAAATCGCTTAAACTTTTACCTGTCGCCCATGCCAAAGCTTTTTGTAAAGCTTCATCTTGTAACAAATATGCAGTATCTATACAGCCAGAAGCTTCCCATTTTGTAAATGCTTGTGTATAAAAATCAGGACGTAAATTGATTAGTTCTTTCTCCACCAATTCGTGATTAAAAACTGACTCATAAATACGATTATAAACTCTTAATTTTCCCTGCTGCTTCACCACCAACCCAGATAATCGTAACTCCATTTGTTCCCGACTATCATCAGCAGCAATTTCCCCTTGTTGCAAAATCTGCTGATACAACCCCAATAATCGACAACTACGAGATTCATTACTCACAAGGCGTTCTCTAATTGTCTGCAAATGCTGTTGTTTATCCTGCGTCCACCAATTATTAATTATTCTCTCCTTAACAATTTCTGCTACCCACTCTGCTTCATAATTAGGATGCACAAGTATGGAAGGATATGTACAAACTAATTGACACAACCATTGAGTAAGAAATGGTTGTCCACCCGTCCAATTTAACACCTCTTGCAACACAGCTTTAGCATTTCTAACTATCCCCACAAATCCTTGTTCCAGGGGAGTTGCTTGCGAAAATTCCAAGCCAGCTAATTCCACAGCTTGACTATCAATATTAAATGGTGTGAGATTGGTATCTGCTATCAAATCTGCGGGAGTTGCAACTCCTAATAATGCAAAAGTAAGCAGATTATATTTATAATTATCAGCCCGTTTGTTATAACAACCACGAATAAGAGCAAAAAAATCGTCTTTAAAATCTAAATTTAAAACATTATCAATTTCATCAACAAAAATAACTATATTTTTAACAGCCTTCTCTAACAGTTCTTCTTCGATAAACTTACCCAACCGCAGCAAAGGAGAAATATATTCATGCTTATACCACCATTCTCCCACATCAATTGATAAATCAAAACCACTGACGATTAAACTCAAAAAACCACCAAAAAATTCATCTGGTGTCACCCCATAACCACAAATATCCCTCATTTCAATCGCACAACAGACAAATCCTTCTTGTTCTAACCTCCTCATAGTTCTTACCCGCAAACTAGATTTACCCATTTGCCGAGAATTTAACAAATAACAAAAAGAACCAGCCTTTAATCCTGCATACAGTTCCTCATCAGCTTGTCGTAACACATAAGTAGTCGCAGTAAAAGGTAAACTTCCACCAACTTGATAACAACTGCTGAATTTGGGTTCTGTACTCATATAGCACTCCTATTTTATTTATGAAAATATTAAAGTTCATATCACCGACTTCTCCAATAAATCGGGATATTGGATTGCTATAAGTCATATTCTTGGCAGCGTTGGCGAAAATAAAGGCGATATAATTCGTAACGCGATTTGGCACTTTTATGAGAAAGCTTGACTAATCCTAAATCATTTAATTTAACCGCCGTATCTTGATTTAACAGCGAGTCAAATTCTATAGGAGTGTCTGCTAAAACAACCTTGTTAAAAGCCGCAGCTAACTGAGAATTAGCTGATAAATTCTGGCAATGTTTCTGTAAATGATAGCGATACATTCCCCATGCTGTAGGAGCAGTTTGCAAAACTTCTTCTAAAGACTTACTTTCTTGTGTTAACTGTTTTAATGCCTCTCCTACCAAATAAGGATGTCCTCCCACCATTTCCATTAACTGCGTGACTTGGGTTGCATCCCAATCCAGTTCATATTTTTTTGCCAACAACAGCACTTGTTCGGCAGTAAAATCTGGTAAAGTCATCTCAGTTCCAGCATTAAATGGAGACTGATTAATATCGAGTTGAGTATATGCTTGAGTATGCAATACCACTAACCGTAATTGTCGCCACAAAGGACGAGTTTTTGCATCCTCATGCCAAGTTCGTAGCATCCCTAAAAACTCACCCGCAATTTCTGGATAGGGAAACATTTTATCGACTTCATCTAAAGCCAAGACTAAAGGTTTTTCTGCCGCTAATAAATATTTCTCAAAATAGGTTCTGCACTTAATCTTGCTATTTCCCAGACTTTTACGCCAATGTTCTGCAACGGGATAACTCAACTGCAAAATTTCCGTGATGCTGGTGCATAACCACTGCAAAAATATATCCAGATTACTGAAATCTTCTGCCGTTGCATACCGCAGATTTAATTCCACTGTGCGGTATTCTTGATTACCTGCATAATGCAAAATCCTTGACATAAGTTCAGTTTTTCCTGTCTGCAAAGGTGCTTTGATTCTCAGCAGACATCCAGGTTGCATGATTTCTGCAAAACAGCGTTCTTCTATCGGAGGACGTTCTATATAAATAGAAGCAGTGTCATTAATTACACATTTGTGTTGCTTCCATGCTCGCCTTAGTGCTTCTTTAAAATTATGCTTGCTAACCCTTTCTCTTTTTCCTAATGCTTCTGTAAGCTTATTCCACAACTTATTACCAACATCTTTATTGAGATAAGCATCACTGTATCCATGATTTTCTGCCATTTGCGTATAGGTGACACCTTCCCAGGAAGCTTGAAGAACAGTAATTTCAACATCCTTCAGGTGAATACCTGTATTTTCAAATACAAGCTTATCAGCAAATTCTATCGCTATTTCCCAATTAAACTCTGATTCTGTCATACAAGTGCGAAATTGGATGGCTTGGTTGTTAGCTTTCTTGTATAGATTCAGAGTTTGATGAAGTTTTTCCGCAGCTAGTGCATGGATTTTACATTTATTTATATGACTTCCTGATTCAGCAACACCTAGTTCTGAGTTCATAACTGGAGTTTAGACTAGTTCGCGGTGCGAAACGGTAGAAGAAATGAACTAAAAA